>CAYPXM010000001.1:0-15140 GCA_964415015.1 uncultured Muribaculaceae bacterium
CTTCACTTTCAAAATTTCCAGAAACAAATATATCAATTTTGCAAGTTGAAATTAAACTTTTATAATACTCATATAAATTTTCTGCTGTAATACCTGGTAAATCTTCTACATATCCATATTTGTATAATCCATACTCTTTGTTTTTATACATTTCCTTACGTTTATTGAAATACTCTTCTTTACTATTTTGAATTTCACTACGTTTTTTTAATTTTTGTTTTTTAGTCGTGTCATCAAAAGTATTATGTATTGATGATTCAATAATATTATCTACTACTTCATCAATTACATCTTCTTCATCTAATGATGTATCATTATCAGTACTAATTAAATTTATCGTATTATCAAGAATAATAATATCATCTTCTGATAATTCACTATCCCCATTTGAAACATTTATTCCTAATTCCTTACATTTTTTTAATACTTCAGCAATACTTAAATTAGTATCGGTTGCATAATCTTTAACATTCATCATGAGCAAGACCTCTTTTCTATTTATTTATTAATTCCTTTAATTCTTCATATATTAGAACTGGTATTTCAACTTCTAATGCTTTACCTAAAGCATTATTTTTCTTCGCCTTTTCAATAACAGTTATATCCTTAGTTATATAGGCTCCTTTACCATTTTTTTTATTAGTTAAATCAATTTCAACTTTTCCATCAGGTGTTCTAACAATTCGAATTAAATCCTTTTTTTCATGTTTTTCTTTAGTAATAATACACGTTCTTAACGGAATTTTTTTCATTTTAACCTCCGTCTTATCGATTACCCGCTTCATTGATTTGCGTCATAGTTTTAATATCAATTCGATATTTCGTTAATCGACTAGCAAGTTTAGCGTTATTTCCACCCTTACCAATTGCTAAGCTTAAGTTATCATCACTAACAATAGCTAAAGCTGTTTTATTTTCTGGATCAGTAATAGATACTATTACATCCTTCGCAGGACTCATCGCATTTTTAATGAATTCTTCAGGATCTTCACTATATAAAACTAAATCAACTTTTTCACCATTTAATTCTTTTAAAATACTTGCAATTCGACATCCACGTTCTCCAATACAAGACCCAACTGCATCAACTCTTTCATTAGTTGAATAAACAGCTACTTTACTACGAACTCCAGCTTCTCTTGCCACCGCATAAAGCATGATATCGCCTGATACAAATTCAGGTATTTCAGATTCAAATAATCGTTTAACAAAACCATAATGTTTACGACTTAATAATATTAATGGTCCTTTAGCAGTTGCTTCTACTTTAGTTACATATACTTTTATACTAGTACCCATTGTAACGGTTTCTCCCGGAATCATTTCATCTTTAGGTAAAATACCTCTAGTTCGACCTAAATCAACATAATAGTTTCGTTGATCTTCCATTGCTAACATTCCTACTAGTAATTCATCTTGTTTATCTTGATACTCTAATATAATACTATTTTTTTCTGCTTCTCTAATTTTTTGTGTCACTACTTGTTTACAAGTTGCTGCTGCTACTCGTCCAAAATCATGTGGTGTTACTTCTTTTTCAATTGTTTCACCAACTTTAATATTTGGAACTATTTTAACTGCATCTTCAAGTAATATTTGAGCATCACTAGGAATTTCTGGTTCAGTATAATCAACATTACCTTCTTCATCAATAAATTCTTTTCCATCATCATAATCATCAACCACGACTAAATAAGAAAATACTTTAATATCACCAGTATCCGGATCAATATTAACTTTAACATTGTTTTTAGAATCAAAGTTCTTTTTATAAGCCGTGATTAAACCTTGTTCCATTCCTTCTAATACTTGTTCTTTACTAATATTTTTTTCTTCGACAATATTATTTAATGCTTTAATAAATGCTTTGTTATCCATTATTAACACTTCCTTCTTTACTTAATATATCTAAGATATAAGAGTCTTCAAATAAATCTAATTCATCAACAATAGGATTAATAATTTCACTTGCCATTACAATGGTATCTAAGTCTATCCCATTTACTTTATCTAAAGTGATTCGTAAAAAATAATTTTTATGTTCTAATACATAGGAAATATCACTTATGATAATATTTAATTCATCCATCTTTGGTTTGATCTTATCTCTCAAAATATTTAATTTTTCTTCCATAAACACTCCTTATAAATAATAACAAAAGTGGGAATTGCTGCCCACTTAATCACGTCTATACCGGTAGTATAACATAAACTACTTTTTCAAACAAGTTTTATTTAATAAATCCATTATATATTTGTTTAGTCTCGCCAATTGTCATAAATACATAAGGATCAATCATTTTAATAATTTTAATTAATTCTTTTAAACTATAGTTATTAACATATATAAAAACCATCACACGTCGAACATTATCATATGATGTTTCAAGATTTATAACAGAAAAATAATAATTTTTTCCTCGTATTTCATCAAGTAACAACATATTAGAAGTAACAATCATTAAACAGGTTATACCTTTAATAACTTTTTGACTTAAAAAACTTCCAATTAATGTTCCAACGGCATATCCTAGAGAATAAAAAATGGGAATCCATATAGTATTTAACTCATTATTAATCGCTTCTCTGGCTACATAAAACCAAATCATTACTTCAAAAAAAGCAATAATGGCGGCATACCAGGTTTTTCCTTTTACTGTAAGAACTGTTCTAATGGTACCCAAACTAACATCAACAATTCGGGCAAAAAATATTTTTAGGCAAATACTAAATATGATAATAAGTTATATAAATATTGCTAAAATAATGAGTGCTATTAGTACGAAAAAAATAATTGCTATTGGTTTTATAAAAGATAAATCTTTTTTTCTTTTATTATTAATTACCTTACTATTCATCTCATTATTTCTTGCAATCTGATCAAATTTTAATGGCGTATTACAATTTTTACAAATCACACTGCCACTAGGAAGGCTTGCGCCACAATTATTACAAAACATATTATCACCTAACTATATCTTACCATATACTATTATTATTAACAATTTATGAAATTTATGCTTTACAATTGTTTATATTTTTAATTATTTATGATAAAATAAAAAAGAATAATAAAGGAGTTTATAATATGGAAAAGTGTAAAGTATTAATCGAAAAAGACCAAATTTCTTTTTCATATTACAAACGAAGTTTATCAGAAAAAAAAGAAAACTTAATGAATACTAATATAATTAGTAATAATGAATTAACCTTTAGTGAAAACTATATCAAAAATAATATTAAAATAGTTAGTGCCTTTCTTAGTGAAATAGCCTCAAGTAAAAATATCACTACGATTAATGTAAAAGAATCACCATTACTAGATATCGTCTTTTTAATCCTTAGTAATATCCCACGAATTACGACCTTAATTATTAGTGACCAAGAACGGTTAACATCTGAGATTACAGAAAAAATAATTGCCAATAATCACATAACTAAAATAAGTTGTATGAGTGCTCCGATATATTTAATATTAGAACTAGATAAATATGGTATATATATCGAAACAAGAACACAAATCCTATTAACCTCGTCTATTATGAATAATAATAATATTAATTATTATAGCGATATTTTCTACAAAGTAGATTTAAATATTGAAATGCCGTTGGCAGCACTTGATGAACAAGATTTTCTCTTTTTTTGTCAAATAACAAAATATTTAAAATATATTCATTTAAATCGATTTAACAAGGATGACCTAGATTTTTTAGTTAATACCCTTCATCGTAATCGCCTAATTAATATTGAAATAATAATTCATGAAAATATTAAAGATGTAAAAATAATTAAAGAACTTAAAAAGTTAAATAATAAATATAAGAAATATAAAATTCGGTTACGTCTTGCTTATAATGATGAGTATTTAAAAGTAAATATTTTTAAACAAATAATTGTTAATATGTTAAAAGTATGTGGATTATTAACTTTATTAATTGTATTACTTATATTTGCATACATATTTTATAATAATTATCGTTCAATGCAAAATGTCTTAAGTATTACTTCAGAAATAAACAAAGTAGTAGAGAATAATAATCAACTCATTGATCATGATATTATTAATAATACGAGTAATAAAATAAATGCCTTATTAACTCTTAATGAAGATACTGTTGGTTGGCTTAATATTAATGATACAGAAGTAAATTATCCCGTCGTAAGAAGTAATGATAATACTTATTATTTAGATCATAATTTTAATCATGAAACTGATTATAATGGATGGATTTTTATGGACTATCGCAATAATAAGGAGACCCTAGATCAAAATACCATCATTTATGGTCATAATCGTTATTATAGTGGGGTTATGTTTGGAACGTTAAAAAAAGTATTTAATAAAGATTATTTTGATGATGAAAAAAATCATATTATTAATTACAACACGATTTATGGCAATTTTAAATGGCAAATATTTTCCATATACAAAATTAAAACTACAAACGATTACTTAACCATTAATTTTGATAATGATGAAGAATATGCGGAATTTATTAATTTAGTTAAAAATCGTAGTACTAAAGATTTTAATCTTCAGGTTGATACAACTGATAAAATTTTAACTTTATCTACTTGTGCTGATGAACATAGTCGTTATGTAATTCATGCTGTATTAAAAAAATAACCATAACCTGGTTATTTTAATTTGACTAAACGTCTAGTCATTTCATGATTAATCCAATGATTACATGGACGATCTTTTTTCAAACAAGTATCTCTCCGACAATTTTCACATGTTTTTAACTTTTCAAAATTAATATAATTAACCATAAAAGGATTAGTATACATTTTAAATAATTCTTTTAAAGTAATATGACTATTTTTATAACTACTAACAATCATATTAATATGATAGGGAGAGATAAAATCTATATAGTCATCATTCTCAACAATATATTGTTGTAATATTTTATAAGGTTGATAGACGACTTCAATATCAATAAAATCATGTTCTAAATTATAAATAAGTTCCTTTAATTCTTCCTTGTTAAATGGTGGCTCATGATTAATTAGTAAAGCCATTAATACTTCTTCGTAAGTTATAGTTATAATAATCACCTCAAGTAATTATATGCAAAACTAAAAAAAAATAAACCAATAAGGTTTATTTACAAGTATAGCCAATATTATTAAAGAATTTAATCGTATCAGTTTTACTAGTTGGAATACTTTTTCTAGTGTTATCACTTGCTAACTGAGAAGAGGTAAAAGTTTGAACCTTTTTTAAAGTTAAATTAGTTTTATCATATGTACCTTCAGTATTACTTTTTTGATGAAGGGTTAATTCATCAAGAGTATTAAAGGTATATAGTTTATTCTCTACTAGATTAGTAATAACATTTTTATCATCAAAAGATATCACTGTATCATACACTAAACTTTTATATTCGGTTGAAGTACTACTCGTTTTTGAACATGTAACATTGTTAATAACTAGTCCTTTGTTAACAACTAATTTAGCTGTCTTAGTACTAACATTACCATATTCATCAAACGCTTTAATATCAATTGTATAAGTTCCATCAGATGTAATATTACTAATTACCGAAGCATCAACATAAGCACATTCACAGCTACTAGCATCGATACAAGAATCAATGAATCCAGTAATATTTAAAGTACTTATATCATTTGTTGTTACATCTTTAGTAGTTAAAACAGGTGCTACTGAATCTACAACCTTAACTTTACCATCATATTTTTTATTATTATAAGTAACGGTATAAGTATAATCTCCTACTTTATTATTATTTATTTTACTCGTTACTAACTTATATTCAGTTTGTTTTAAATCTTTATTTACATAAGTAGTAATAGTTGTTGGTATTTCTTCCCCAAGTTCAATTGTAACATCTTTTAGTTCAATTGTGCTTGCCCCACCAGCTGGTGCAGTAGCATTTTTATATACAAAGAAATAATAATATCCACCACATGCGGCACCAATAATTAAAACTGCCATTAAGACAAAAACCATTGGAAATTTCTTTTTCTTTGGTGGTTGATCAGCAAATTCATTATAGGCGTCTTTAGTATCATACGAAATGTTACTAGTATTATCACCTTCTTGTGGTAAATCTCCCATACTTTGCATCGAAGGATTAATTGACATCGTTTTTTCTAAAGTAGCATCAGGATTATCAGTACTATCTCCAAAATCTAATGTTTGAACATTTGATTCATCAATTACCATTTCATTATTATTAACTGGTTCTAAAGAAGGATTATCCCCGCTACTAATTGGATTAGTAACAACTTCATTATTGTTATTTTCGCTATTCATTTTAACAGCCCCTTTTTCTATTCTAAATTCATTATATTAAAAAAAGATTGAATTTTCAATCTTTTTTATTATTTATTCGTATTAAAATAATAATTTCTTTCTCTTAAGGTATCATATAGAACTACTAGCTCATCGAAATCTTCTTCATATTCATCCAAATCATTAATAATATTATTTAAAATAACTAATAATTCAGCCATATTACAAACCCCATAAATATCAATATTATTGCGTTTTAAAATAGCAATTTCATCTTCCGTTATTAAAATATTATTAATCTTTTTTAGTAATCCCTTTTGATAATCTTTATTGATTAAATTTTTAATTTCTTCACTCATGATTACTAAATTCTTTCCATAAATCATATATCGCTATTTTACCATACTCATAAGTTAAGCTTCCCTGAAAATAAGCAACATATGGTTCTCTTAAGGGACCATCAGCGGATATTTCAATACTGGATCCTTGAGTAAAAGAACCACTTGCCATTACAATTTGATCACTATATCCAGGCATTTGGCTAGGTAATGTTAAAGCATTAGCATCAATTGCCGAATTCTTTTGAACTAACGAACAAAACCGAATTAATTTATCCGGATCACGTAAATATATCTTTGTTACAATATCTACTCGTAAATCTTCTTTCTTTGGATATACTTGATAATTAATTGTTTCAAAAATATGACTGATTAAGATGGCAGTTTTCAAAGCATTTAAGACGGTATGAGGAGCCATATATATACCTTGTAAAAACATTTTATTAGCTCCCATACTAGGTCCAACATCATAGCCTTCTCCTGGGGCATTTAAGGCTTCAGCAATTAAATCAATATACTCCTCTTTACCAACTACATAGGCTCCATTAGAACATATTCCGGCCCCTAAATTTTTAATTAAAGAACCAACACATATATCTGCTCCCACATCAGTCGGTTCTAAATCACTTACAAACTCACAATAACAGTTATCAACCATTATAATTGTTTTAGGTGATACTTCTTTTACTAAACTAATAACCTTTTTAACTTTATCAATATTAATACTATCTCTTAAACTATAACCACAACTTCGTTGTATCATCGCTAATTTTACCTGATTATTTTCTAAATATTCTTTAATCTTTTCGTAGTCAAAATCATTATCGATTAAATCAATTTCATTATAATCGACAAGATGTGATTTAAGACTACTTTTATTATCTTTTATCCCGATTACTTCATGAAGCGTATCATACGGCGTACCAGATATACTTAATAACTTATCATATGGTCTTAAAATACCAAATAAACACTTAGTTATTGCATGAGTACCACTAATAAATTGATTCCGTACTAAGGCTTTCTCGGTATGAAAGATATTAGCATAAACTACTTCAATAACATCTCGACCATAATCATTATAACCATATCCAGTAGTGGTATTAAAGCATGTTTCATTTACATTAGCACGATGAAAAGCATCAAGTACTTTAATACTATTTTTCATGCATATTTCTTCATACTGTAGAAAGATTGGAGATAACTCCCTTTCTAAGGCAATAAATTCTTTATTCATTATCATCAATCCTTTCCATGTAACCACTACGATAATTACCATTAATTATACGGTTAATTACCTTAATAACTTTTTCGGGTTTAATTAATTCTTTTTGGTTAATCCGCTTTAATTCACTTTCTAAAAAAGTCTGATCCATTAATCCCGTACTTAAGGTATCAATATAATTAGGAATAATCCCATATACTTTAAAATTAGGCATACAATTAACCAAGTTTTTGGTTAGATTAATTAAACCTGCTTTACTAGCACTATAATCAACATTATATGGATGGTATGTATCGATCCCATCAGTACTACAGATATTGATAATCATTCCTGTATTAAATTTTTTACCATATTCCTTAACGATTAAAAAAGGGGCTACTAAATTTACTTCTAACACGCGCATAAATTCGGTTTTAGTTTTCGAAAATATATCAGTATCTTCACATATACAAGCATTATTTATCACCAAATCTAAACTACTAATATCATTAAATAAATCATTTATATATTGTAAATCAGTGATATCACCAGGTACTAATTTAATATTATCAGGATACATTTCTTTTAATAATAAAGCATTCTTTTTACTACTTAAATAGTTTAAGTAAACAAAATCTTTTTGTTCACAAAAATACTTAGTTAAATCATAACCAATACCACTAGCACCACCAGTAATTAATACATGCATAAACTACCTCCAAATTTCAATATATTCATTATAATCTTTTTCTAACTCTTTGACAAATAAAGATTTACTATTTTTATCAACCATTAAATATACTTTATTTTTGGTTCTCGTTAAAGCCACATAAAAAAGTCTTCTTTCTTCACTAATGGGATAAGTTTCTTTACTATGTAACAAATACTTTATTAACTTATGATCTGCTATTTTATTAGGAAATCCTAAATAAGAATCACGATTATTAATAATAACAACATTATCACTTTCTAGTCCTTTACTCGTATGAATAGTATAAAAATTACAATCAATAATACAATCACGATTATTACGACCTAAAAACATAGTATCATCACCTAACTTATTTTTTAATTCTAATAATTTAGTTTTAAGATCATAATAATATACTAAAATAATTGGTTTTAATAATGATTTATCACTTTTTAACTCTTTTTTAATTTGATTACTATTTTTCATAATAAAACTACCTGCCACATAAACTAATTCTTTACTATTACGAAATGTTTTAGTTAATTTATATACTTTTACTTTTTTAAAATATAATTTAAAATCAGTAAAAATCCGAATATTACTTCCTGTAAATTGATAGATTGATTGATAGTCATCTCCTACTACCATTAGATTAGCATTATTATCATTTACTATTTTTTTGATTAAGTTTAATCTAATTAATGAAGTATCTTGAAATTCATCAATGATAATATATTTAATTGGTATTATATTTTTACTTTGACTAGCTTTAATTATTAAATCATGATAATCATAACTACTAGTACTACATAATTCTTCTTCATAGTAATTAATAAACTGATAAAATAATTTAATAAATAATTTATTTTGATTATTAAACATACTTTTAAGGTATATTTGAGCCAGTAAAACTTTGTTACCACCATTTGCTTTATAAAGGTTTAAAAAACGATATACTAAGTCTAAAAAGGTTTGATAATGGCAAGTATTAATATACTTCTTTGTTTTAAAATACTTAATAAGTAATTTTTTATCACTAATATAACTAAAGTATTCACTTATTATATATAAAAGATCTTTATCACTAATAATATGCATATTAGAATCATTAATTAATTGATAAGCTAAACTATGAAAAGTAAATACTTTAATATTACTATCAAGCTTCTTTTTAATATCATTAACGGTAGCCTTAGTAAAAGATAAGACTAAAATATCTTCTTTATTAACACCTAAATTATTTATTAAATAATCAACTCTTTTAGTTATTGTAAAGGTTTTTCCACAACCTGCTCCGGCAATAACTAATATATTCTTAGATTTTGATGTAATTATTCTTTGTTGCTCTTTTGTTTCCATAGTTCTCCTTAAAAAACTATTATACCTAAAAAAAGAAACATTTAAATAAAAATGTTTCTTTTTAATTATTTTGAATCTTCATTAAATATATATTTATAAATAATATTATTGTGAATGATACTAAATTCTGCCTCGTAACCCGGATCAATTTCATAAAAATTAATCGGAATTCGTAATTCTTCTTCTAAATCAATCATTTCATTAAATGATGTTACTTGAACAATATTCAAATTAGCTTCTTCTAATGGAGTGGTTAAATTAATAATAATATCTCCATAAGTACGTAATAACTTTTCTAATCTAATCGTATATTGAGTACGATGTTTAATATTAAATAACACTTTAAAATTACTAAAGAAAATAATAAGTGCTAAAAGATAAAGAATCATACTAATAGCAAATTTACGTTCATAAAAATCATCAAATGGTAACATATAGGTTAATTTACCTTGTTTATTATCAGGAACATTTTTCTTTATTGAAAAAGCTAGTTGATTACAAGGAATAGTAATTACCTCATTAACGTTTTCAATTATTTTTTCTCCATCTACATGAGAGATAACATTTACCTTTAGGGTTACATTTAAATAAGCAACAATTGGTAATTTTAATTCATTTTTAAAATCTATAACGCGTTGATTAATATAGGGAAAATCAACATTTACTTCTTTACTTAAACGAATTGCAGAAACATTATTTTCCGTCACTTCCGTATTATTTTCATAAATTATTTCTTTATTCCAAACTTCCGAATTTTGATTTTCATTACTTGATTGATATTCACCTACTAAATCACCAATAATGGAATATTGATAAGTTACTCGGCCATTCTTACTCATAACATACTCATAATCAAATTTGATTAAAATATTTTCTACTAATTCTGAAATATAAGTACTGTTCTCCCCTAACTCAGGTTTTTCAATAAAAGCATTTTCTTTTAATTTAACATTATAACTAGCACTATTATTAACATTATAATTTAATACAACCTCTTCTGGTTTCTCGCCATGATAAAAACTATCGTATAAAAACAACGAACCGTAAACAAAAAATATAGAAACAAGGAACATATAAAAGATTCTAATTATACGTTTCGACAATTTACGTCGTTTAACCGTTTTTGTCATAGATAAACTCCTTTTTATTTTGCAAAATAATCATATAACAAGACACTTGGGTATCCAATATATTTAACCCGAAATCTTATTATACCAATAACCATGTCTTGTGTTACTATCTTATTGTCACGATAATCATTATTGTCACCTTTTGTAATTATTTGTACTTCATCAAATTTATCTTCTATTTCAATAATTCGATGGAGAACAATACGATCTTCTAGTCTATAAGCTATTATATCATTTATTTTTAATTTTTTAAAGTTATTTTCATCAATTTTCTCAATGATAACAGCGTCCCCTCGCATGAAAATTGGGTCCATACTACCAGACATTACCGCCGTAGGCATATACTTGAAAAAACCACCCACAAAAAAGCCAAAAATAATTAATATCGCAATTAATACTAACCGCGGAATCGGATTACTTTTTCTAATACTTTTTCTTCGATCGCGACTCGTTTTTTTAGTATGATAATAACTCACTACGGCAAATAAGATTACAGGTAATACTGATTCAAACATTCCATACATAAACCAGTCAAAAGCTGGTTGAATAGGTGGTATTATTTTAATTAATACCATTATTCCGCGATATATTATTCCAGCCACACAATTACAAACGGTCGATAAATAAGTACATATAATATTTAAAAAGATAATTGGACATAGGGTTTGAAAACTGTATTTAAAGAATATTTCAGAACTAGATGTATAAGCACTTAGATTATAAAAGGATATATCTGCTAATATAAATAAAAGTGTCGTTGTGATCAGATGAAACTTACTCCCACCAGCATTATCAACTATTCTAGTTCTAACATATTCTTTAAAAATGATGATCGATATAAAAGACCATACATTTTTAAACATAGTTAATATATCTTGACCATAAATCGATTTAGAATATGTAAAAACTAAGCCTAGTAAAAAATAGATTATGAAATAAAATAACATGATTATTGATACGATTTCGATTTTATCTTTGTTATGTTTATCTCGTTTTCTTATTTCATTAACATAAAAAATACTTACTAAAAATACAATTATCCAAAGTAAAGGATTAATAATCGTATTGTAAATATCAATATTATAGCGTGCAAAAAAGATATTATAGAAGATAATACCAATAATTAAAGTATATAAAATATAAATCTTTTTATTTGCGCTACGCATTTAATCATCCACTTCCAACATCGTATAAATCAATAATTGTTCCCACTGGCATTGTAAATTGATAATAAATAGTTCGTCTTGCTCCAACATTTATTCGATCATTACCACTTACAGTTATGACATTACCAGTTTTAGTACAAGTTCCACTCCAACAACCAGTTGCACTAACATTTTCATTAGCCATAAAACTAACATTCCATTGAGTTATAGGATTATCAGAATTATTTTCAATTACTAAAGCTATTTGATAAATATCCACATTAGCAGTACCTGAATTCCAATGAGATTGATAACTATAGCTAGCGGTAATTCCGTTTATTGTTTCACTTTCTTTTACCCCATCACCATAAATTTCTGGTTCTTCTGGTTCATCCGGAATATCTGGATTATCGGGATTATCAGGATTGTCAGGATTGTCAGGATTATCAGGATTGTCAGGATTATCAGGTATTTCTGGGTTTCCAAAAACTGGAGTAATCTGACACTCATCGTTATATCCGTTAACATTTTTTCCAACATAAAACAAATTAATTTCATAACCATTTAATATATTAATATGATAACTAATTGTCTTCGACGTATCAGGCTGTAAAGTCGAGCTATATGATGGTGGAATAATTGTTACAATACTTCCATTTTGAGTACAAGTACCTTCATAACAACCAGATACGGTACTACCCGGACCAATATCAATCATCGCAACCCAAATTGAATTAGTACTACCGGTATTTTCAACAGTTAATGCTATATTTTGAATCGTCCCACCATTAGTTCCTGGCCATGTACCATTAATTTGATAACTAGCTGTTAAAGTACCATTCGTTTCGGATGCTTTAACTTCATCATGAATAAATGCTCCTTCACAAGGATCTTCTGGTATTTCTGGTTCTTCACTTCCACCACCCATACCACCGGTTCCACCACCACTGGTATCGACACCATATACTACAGTATGTAATATTTGATAATCATTTGGGGTAGTATATTGAATGTGAAACGTCACTGATTCTCCAACCGCCATATAATCATTATGGCCATCAGGATTATCATAATAGAAAATATCACCTTCACTACTAATAAATTCAGCACCATAATAACTATCAACCGTTGTATTAGGAGGCATCGTAACATATATTTCCCATGCCGTAACATCTTTTTCACTAATATTCGTTATTGTTATCGTCGCATCAACACTATTTGGATTAGTAGTATATACATGGTAACTTATATCAACTTGAAAATCTTGTTGAACTGGTGGGATATAAATATGAGCACTACCATCGATGGTTAATCGTTGGCTTAAATAAGCATAACTAACACTAAATAAACCCACCATTAAAAAGCCTAAAACAATTAATAGGAGATTTTTAGCAGTTGTACTTAATTCTAATTTTCTTCTTCGCATATTTTAGCCTTTCTATAATAAAAAAAAAACATTAACTAATGTTCTTATCTATTTAATTAGTTAGCTTGAACGTAATCTAAATAAATAGTAGCTGATTTGCTTGTAACTGCAGGAATATCTGTAGCATCAGCAGACCATGTAACAGTTACTGTATAAGTATGTGTATCAGCTGGAGTTAATGTTGTTGCATTATTTGCAGCTGGTGTAATAGTATAAGTAATATCACTTGGTTGTGCAGCATTAACTGAAGTTAAATCAGTAATTGAATCTAAAGTAGCATTAATTGTACCTTTATTTTCAACTATTACAGTATAAACAGCTGTATCACCAGGTTCAAATAAAGTTACATTGAATTCAGCTCCAGTAGAACCAGCACCTTCAACTGTTTCAGCAGGATTAAATCCTTGAGTTGAATCATCAGCAGATACTGTTGAATTAGTACTATCATAAGTAATACTTGCTATTTTAACATTCCAACTAGCATCTCCAATATCAGCTGTACCATTAATAGTTAATCGTTGTGCTAATGATGCATAACCTACACTCATAAATACTATAGCTAAAATTAAGCCAAACATTAAGACTGGTTTATAGTCTCTCTTTTTACTTTCCATTTTCTTTCCTCCATATCTTAACTAAATTATAACAAAGGCTTTTTTTATCTTCAAGCAATTTCAATACATTTTATTATTCTTGACACTATGAATGTAAATCCCATTGCCAAGTCGCAATTTCTGGCATATCTTCACCGTATTTGGCTATATATTCATTATGCGCAATTAATTTATTTTTACACCAATTTTTTAAATTATCGTTAGTTTCTCCAAATTTATCAACATAATTTAATACGTCAATAACTAAATTATACCGATCTATTTTATTTAATACTCTCATATCAAAAGGAGTAGTTATTCTTCCTTCTTCAATATAACCTCGAACATGTAAGTTTTGATTATGACGTTTATAAGTCAATTGATGAATTAAATTAGGATAACCATGAAAAGCAAATATTATTGGAGTATCGGTAGTAAATAATAAATCATATTCACTATCACTCATTCCATGAGGATGCGTCATATTACTTTCTAAACGCATTAAATCCACAACATTAATTACTCTTATTTTAATATCCGGAATACTCTTCCTTAATATACTAGTAGCAGCCATTACTTCAAGTGTCGGAGTATCACCACAACATGCGAGGATTACATCTGGAGTTCCTAAATCATTACTAGCAAAATCAAAAATACCAATACCATTCTTACAATGAAGCGCAGCTTCTTCTTTATTTAGCCAAACTGGTCTAGGGTGTTTTGAAGCAATGATAACATTAATATAATTTTTACTCTTAGTACAATGATCAAAGCAAGATAATAAACAATTGACATCAGCTGGTAAATACATCCTCACCGTATCACTTTTCTTTGTTACTAAATGATTTAAAAAGCCTGGGTCTTGATGAGTAAAACCATTATGATCTTGCTGCCAACAATGACTGGTTAAAACATAGTTTAAACTTGAAATTGGAGTTCTAAAACTTATTTCATTACAAAATTTTAACCATTTAGCATGCTGACTAGCC
>CAYPXM010000001.1:15155-38128 GCA_964415015.1 uncultured Muribaculaceae bacterium
TTCATAACTATGAATAATACCATGTCTTCCAGTTAATAAATATCCTTCTAATAAACCTTCACAAACATGTTCACTTAAAAAGCTATCCATCACACGACCATTAGGACTTAAAAATTCATCTTTATTATTCATTTTTGCCATAAAAGTTCGATTAGTTACTTCAAAAACATGATTTAAACGATTAGACAATGCCTCATCAGGACCAAAAAGACGATAATTATTAGGATTAAGTTTAAATAAGTCACGAACATAATTACCTAATACTTTCATATCTTCACTGTTTACTATTCCTGGATATGTTACATCTATACCATAATCTTTCCAATTAGGAGTAATAATCTCTTTTAACATATTACCACCATTAGCATATGGACTATTCCCCATACACAGTTCTGGCATTGGAACTAAGGATTTTAATTCCGGGATTAATTTTCCTTCTTTGGTAAATAATTCATGGGGATTATAACTTAATAACCATTTTTCTAATGCCAATACATCCTCGTCATTATTTATTGTTAATGGAACTTGATGAGACCGAAAAGAACCCTCACAATTTACTGGACCATTCCATCCTTTTTTAGTTTTTAATATAATCATTGGCCATACTGGTCGTCCATAATTAGTATTATTACGACAAACATCCCAAATATTCTTAATATCTTCGATCACTAAATCCATTGTTTTAGCCATCATTTCATGTAATTGATAATCACTTTCACCTTGTACAATATATGGTTTATATCCATAACCACTAAATAAATTAATTAATTCTTTTTCACTAATTCTTGCTAAGATACTAGGATTAGCTATTTTATAACCATTTAAATGTAATATCGGTAATACTGCTCCATCAGTAACTGGATTAATAAACTTATTTAAATGCCAACTAGTAGCAAGTGGCCCAGTTTCAGCCTCACCATCACCAACTACACAAGCAGCAATTAAATCAGGATTATCAAGTACTGCTCCATATGCATGACTTAAACTATAACCTAGTTCTCCTCCTTCATTAATTGAACCAGGAGTTTCTGGCGCAACATGACTACTTATTCCTTTAGGAAAACTAAATTGCTTACACAATTTCTTTAAACCGGCTAAATCTTCAGTAATATCTGGATAGAAATGAGTATAAGTTCCTTCCAAATAAGTTTGTGCAACCATCGCATTACCACCATGACCAGGTCCACTTATATATAACATATTAATTTTATGTGATTTAATAATGCGATTTAAATGCACATAAATAAAATTTTGTCCGGGAGTAGTCCCAAAATGCCCAACTAGCTTCGGTTTAATATGTTCCTTTTTTAATGGTTCAAATAATAACGGATTATCAAGTAAATATAGTTGTGCAACAGTTAAATAATTACTTGCCCGAAAGTAAGCATCCAATAAATTTATTTCGTTATTTTCTATCACAATTATCACCCTTTATTATAATCATTATAATATAATATAGGAACTTTAACAAATTATTTCATTATTTTTTTTAATACCTGTTCATTAAAAACTTGTAATTGATTATAATCATAAACAAATTTACCTTCTAAATCAGATAGATTTTCTGCATTTAAAAGTTCACTAAAATCTTTTTTAATATGATCTAATTTAAAGTTATAACCTCGATAATAAAAATATTTATCAAAAATAGTAATAATTAATTTTTTATCTTCATCGACTAAAGACAATGCACTAGTATTTAATTTTAATTCATTTAAATAATTACGTAAAAATAAGAAATCATCAATATCCTGATATTTTTTTAACTCATCGTGATACTTCAAGTCAGTATAAATGGAATGAAAAAAACGACTGGCATCAACTCTACGCGTTCTTAATATAATACCAATTTTCTCATCAAAGCCAGGAAAATTAATCTTATTACGAATTTCATAACTTGAAAAATAACGACTTTTAACATCCATAATTATAGCCTTAAAATAATTTATTTGTTCTAAATCAATAGCAAAATAAATATAACAATTACCATGGGTACTATGTCCAATACATGTTGCTACGGTTTGGATATTATGGAGATAACAATAACTTAACAAATCTTTTAAAGCCGTATTGCCCTCACTAAATAAAGTTGCATAATAAAAGGGATCTTTTTTTATTGTTTGAAAATCTATTACTTCACAAGTTGTATTTTTTGCCATAATAACCCTTCTTTTTTATCGTACATATATTTTATCACAAAGAATAATATATTCAAGTAATAAAAAAGAACATTACTGTTCAATTTTATTTTCTTCTTTTTTCTTAAATATTTTATTTAATATTATATTTAATACAATTAGGACTACCCCTACTCCTAAACACAATAAACCATTATTTAAAATAGGTCTTATCAACTTAGGAATCAAATCTTTCATAAATTCTACTTTAGAATCCATAAATAAAATCATTATTTTTAAAACGATATATCCAATACTTAATAATAGACCAACAATCGAAGTAGGAATTCCCAAATATAGTAAAGATTTCTTAAAACTAAACGTTAATAAACTTAATATTAAATAAGAGATTACAAAAAAGATTAATACATATATCCAAAAGAAATCACTTCTAATAAAATCAATAAAATTATTTAACATTTTAATTTCCCCCTTTAATAATTTGAGATACCATATCATTTAATTCATCATATACTTCATCAATATCTTCATTGGTTGGTTTACCAGCCACTTCAATTATATTAGGGTTATTAAGAACTGCTTTTACATCACTACGCTTAATTGTTGGTTCTTCTCCCCCTAAACTATAATTAATGTAATCCCCAATGAAATTACCAACAATATTTTTTATTTCTTTATTTTCAATAATAGCAGTAGCTGTCTTTTCTTCCACTCCACCATCAGTCATTGATTTAACTAAGGCATCACTTAAAGTCATATCACTACTAAATTCACTACCTTCAAAAAGTTCTCCCATATCACCTATTTTAATTTCATCTAAATCAATACTATTTATTATACTACTATAGTAATTTCCAGAAAAAATATTTCTTGATACTGCTAGAACCATAAAACCACTTAAAAAGAAAAAATAAACTAAACTAAAAATTATTGCCAAAACCATTCCAATTGTTTTTAACACTTTCATTTTTACCACCTAAATTAATTATAACGCAGATTCATTTTCATCACAAGTTAGATTTTTTTACTATTACTTATAACCAAATAAAAAGCTCGATAAACTCGAGCTTGTTTTCTTTTGGAGGGCCTAGTCGGATTTGAACCAACGATCAGGGAGTTGCAGTCCCACGCCTTACCACTTGGCTATAGACCCATAAATATACAGTTTGAACTGCATATTCATTTTACCTAAAACCAACTATTTTGTCAATTATTTATTACTTTAGATTAATATAATACTTTCGATCTCTAAAGGTTAAAATTAATTTTATCCTTTTAGCATCTCTAACATCATTATCTACTTGAATAACAGTAGCATCAAGTAAATCTGTTGGGGTAAGATTAATAACTTTACTTTCATAAGTCTTATTATTTAATTCATATTGAATAATCGCATGATTTGTAAATAACATATTTTTATTAAAAATATCCGCATAATAATTATCACCCGATACCTTAAATTCATCTTTTAATATAATTAAAGTATTATTAAAACCATATCTTGCAGTATTTATTGAAACGGTCTTTTTCACTTCATTATTAGTATATGTATATGAGTTATCAATACTATAATTACTTACTTTATACTTTATTTTTTCAATCATCTCATTACTAATATTTAAGTCTTTATTTAAATTAACTTCATTTACTTTTACCGTATTAGTAATTAATTTTGGCTTAACTTTAATAATTTTATATTTAACACTTAAATTATTTTTTTCTACTTTTAATTCACTACTAATTATAAGAGCAAAATCTTTATCAATAACATTTTTAGGTACTTCATAAACTAGAACATAGGTATCATTTTTTTTCGAGCGTATTTCTTCCCCTTTATAAGCTATGCCTAAATCTAAAAAGATATCACCACGATCATAGATGGGATAATATAATTTATCATCAATCTCTAAACTTAAATCTTTTTTATATATTTTTGTTCTATTACTTAACATATTATTAATATTGATACTAACGGCCAAATAATATTTATCCTTAATAATAGTTTCACCACGATAATTTAAATTAGTTAATATACTATTATTTACTTGTAATTGAAATCCATTATTACTTACTATGGCTTGTTCTTTATAAGTTTTATGATATAACGAATAATTATAATATATCAATATACCACTAAATACTACCACTATTACTCCAATACATGATAGGATAAAACGATTTTCAATAACATAATATTTGAATTCTCGTAATCCTCGTTTTATTTTTCTTTTTTGTTTATAATTATCACGATCAAAATTTACTTCAAATTCTTCATTATCACTAGCAGTAATTTCTAATTCTTTTAAATCATGACTAAAATTAAATTTTTTAATATCAAAACCTAAAGCTCTGATTAAAACATATATTACAAAAAATAATTGTGGAACATATCCAATGATTGCAACATCACGATATATTCTTACCGTTGATAATTCTAAAACTGTTTCACTAATATTACCTAAAACATCATGTCCAATAGTTAATAAAACGAGTAATAAGATATAATAACTGATTATACCAACATATAATTTTATTGATTTCTTTTTAACAATGAATAGATATGTAATAATTATTCCAATTACTAAAATATAAATAATTGCTAAATACATCAAAACATTAATATGACTACCGGCTAAATCATTAGTATATGTAAATGTACCGTTATTAGCATAGTCGTTAAAAAAAGTAACTATTTTAGTCGTTCTAATAATTAAATAAATTAAAGGGATTAAAAGAGTAAAATGAATTAACCGAAAGTATTTAATTAAAAAAGCATATGGTTTCTTTAAAATCATTTTAACTCCTCCTTATTCTAGACTTATTATATCATGTAAAATAAAAGTTATAAATAATTTTTCATTTCTTTATTTTTAACGATGATTTGACCAGGTAATAAATAGATTGTTTCATTATCAGTTAATAAATAAGGAATATCACTACTAAATGTATTAGCTACACTTTTTAATGTATCTCCTTCTTTAGTAATATAATAACTATAATTACCTTTAGGAATTAAAATAACTTGATCAGGATATATATAATCATTATAATTTAATCCATTCATACTAGCGAGTAATTCAGGATTAATATTATATTCTTTAGCAATTTTATATAAATTATCACCTTTTTTTATGGTATAAGTAGTAAAATATTTATTATTTGTTCCCGGAACAATTATCTCTCTTCCGGAAGTAATATAGTCATCAAACATAATATTGTTAATATTTCTTAACACGTCACTGCTGGTATTAAAATTTGATGCAATTTGGTCTAAATCTTCGCCTGATTTTATTACATATTTAAAAAACATATCAAAAGCCTCCTTAGTTTAAGATATGTTTTAAAAATAGTTTTGTTAATAAACAAATAATGGATTACTATTATTAAAAGTCCATTCATTATATGATAAAATCTTTGTTTCACCACTGTTATCATAACAATATAAGGTATCATTTACCAAATAATAGACTTGATCATTATCACTATATAATATTTTTGTCACAAATAAATCACTTATTTTTATTAATTTATCCATTACATAATATTTATAAAGGACATTATTTTTTATCACATAAGATGTAGTACTTATATTTTGCCAAGTGCTTTTTTTATTGATTATATTATTAGCGCTAGTAGTTTTTAATTCATAATTATCCAAAATAACCGGTTCTTTTAGTCGCCTAAATTTTTCTCGATGAGGGACAATCTCATATTCTTTTTTTTCTTTATTATCAAATAAGAAAATACTTTTCTTATAATTACCCAAAAACTGACTATTAAAAGATATTTCTTCATTTAATTCTAATTCATCAATTTTATTATTTTTAGTATTATAAATATATAATTTTTTAAAATAGTATGAATCACTATAATCCGCTACTACAATATAGTCATTTAACTGATATAATAAATCGGCATTATATGTATCTTTATTAAAAAGACGAATACTTTCATTATTACTACTATTAATATGATAAAACCCATGATAATTCCATATTAAATAATTATGATCATGATAATCATATATACTTATTCCTTGATATTTGTCTATTTCCTTAGATGCTTTATCTTTAATATTAAGTGATTTTTTCATATTTTCACTTGCTAGATAAGGACTATAGAAATTGTTATCTTGATCATAACAGATAGTATCAATAGGAATCTTTTTTGTCTTAAATACTAAACATACATCCTCATTATCTTTTATTTTATCAATACCTAATACATTTTTTTGACGACGATAATAAGAATGATTTAAATATACCGTATATTCATCATTAGCAAGTTCAATTGTTATTTCATGATTATTAGTTTTATAGTTATATTCTTCATATACAAAATATCCATCTACTTGATAATCAAGTTTAAAATTTCGTTTTTTTAACACTAAAAAACAAATTAACAATAATAAAAGGACAAAAAATATTATTTTAACCGATTTTTTTAAGTGCATAACAACCACTCCTACATTTAATTCAATTGATTATTTATATATTTTTTCTTTTCTTCCATCATAAATTCAGTAATCTTTGTTTCGATTTCTAAAAGAGCCTTTTTAGGCAAGTTAGAAATATATACTTCTTCTTTTATAGTATCGATTACTACTTTACCCCATATAATTCCTTCATAGACTGATAAATCATTAAATAGATCAGGTGTTATTGATGATAAAAAATATCCAAATACAACCCGTTTTTGCCCTATTAATATTCGTTTATTAGTAATAGCAATTACTGCCGTTTGAAAGAAATCTAGCATATTATTATTTTTTTGTCCCGCAAAAGCATATGTAACGTATTCTCCCGGGTTCAAATGGCGTTCCACAATGTCAGCGTGTTTTTTTAACCGATTCCATGTAATTCCACCAGGAAATTCCTTTTTAAAATTTTTAACATATTCATAAGTATTCATATAATTCACCTAATTTCATTATAAAGCAAAAAAACAATAATTACTATTGTTTTTTAAAAACGCTTATAAAACCATACTCGTACTGGTGGGAAATAAGGACCCGGATTAATCATTCTTGACTTAAAGGTTGAAAATGACGCATAACCATCTTTTCCGCCGCCTAAATAATGTCCTTTAGATATAGAAAAATGTAAGTGTGGGCCAGTCGAGCAACGATCCCAACCACCATTTTTCTTTAACGTCTCTCCGCCACCACCAATTGTTCCAATGACGGAATTTGAAGTGACAGTGTCTCCGACTTTTACATTAACACTTTTTAAATGGGCATATTGTGAAGTATAGGCCACACCATTAACATTATGATGAATATATACAATATTTCCGCCACAAGAACTTTTAATTGTAACGGCTGCAACCATTCCATTGGCTGCCGCAAATACACTTGTGCCCATACCATTTCCCGCAATATCAATACCGTAATGAAAACTAGTTGACTTTCTAGTGAGTGGATCTATCCGATTACCATAAGGACTAGAGACTAAACCTTTAGCCGTTGGTCTGACAAAACCAGTTGATGCTAAGACTTTAACACAATCACTTAAAAGTTGTGTTTCACTGGCACAAATACTTTGATAATACTTAATTAAAGCTTCTTGGTTCTTAATTTGATCATTAATATCGTCTCCAACATCTTCTAATTCGGCCATAACATTATCAAGTCTTGAAATTGCTGAGTTATAATTAACAATTGCATTATCTAATTCTATTTTTTTATTAGCTAATTCAACTTTTAAGGCCTCATTTTCCTTAATTAAATCCGCTAAATAATTTAACTGTTCATGATTATAATTAGTCAATAATTCAATTGCTTTAGCTCTTCTTGACATATCACTAATACTTTCGGCTTTAGCAATATATTCTAAGAAAACGGTATCATTATTAGTAAGTTGATAAAACTTTAATAATTCTTCTGTTTCCTTTGTTACTAAACTAATTTTTTCTTCTGATTCAACGATTTTTTGATTAGCACTATTAATGTCATTTTCCGCTTGTTCTTTCTCGCTGTATGCATCATAAATAGCTTGTTTTTTTTGATTAATTGAATTCTTGGTTTGACTTTTACTGGCATTATTATTATTACGATCCCGTTTCAAATCGGCTAATTCTTGCTTTAAACCAGCAATAGTTGTCGCCTTAGTTTCTGCTTTTACTACCGGAATACTACTGATAATAATTCCCATTAATAATATACTAGCAATAATCTTTTTCATATCTTTAAATACTTTCTAACGGCTCTTAAAGATCCAACCATGCCAATAATTGCTCCCACGGCCATTACAAACAATACTAAGTATAATATAAATGGCATTGGTTTAACCATTTCAATAACATTACCATATATAAATCCATTAGTACGATCATAAACAATCAAATAACTATATAAACTAATTATAACGGGAATTAATGAACCAAGAATTCCCAGAATAAATCCTTCAAATATAAATGGTAACTTAATTACTATATTACTTGTTCCAACTAAACGCATAATTTCTATTTCCGTTCTTCGAGAAAAAATAGTTAATTTAATCGTATTACCAATTAAAAAGGCTGTAACTAATAATAAAGCAGCTACCAAAACAATTGATATCTTTTCGACAATATCAAAGATAAAGGTTACCTTTTCAACAAAGCCTTCATTATAATCAATCGATTCTACTTTACTGATAGATTTTAAATTATTAGCAACCGTTTTCATCTTTGATACTTCTTCTACTTTTATTTCATAACTATCTAATAACGGGTTATTGGATAAGAAACTTAACGCTGAATTAAAAATATCACTTTCATCTTGAGTCGCTTTTTTCCAATCATCTTTAGAAATAAATTTATACTCACTAATATTTGCCATATGATTTAATTGTTCATCTATCGCTAATTTATCATCACTAGTAGCATCATTTAATAAATACATGGTTATGGTTAATTCACCTTCATATTGTTTAGTTAAATAATTAACATTTACTGATAATATAATAGCAATAGTAACTAATAAAAGAGTAATAGAAGAACAAGTGATAGAAGCAAAGCTTAAGCTAAAATTTCTAAATACACTTTTTACGGCATCTCTAATATTTCTAGTTACTACTCTTAGTGCCTTCATAATATTTTCCTTTCTCCACATCGTGAATGATAACGCCGTTATCTAACGCAATAACTCGTTTTTTCATTTTATCAACAATATCTTTATCATGAGTTGCCATAATAATTGTGGTTTCAGTTTCTTTATTAATCTTTTCCAATATTTTAACAATTTCCATTGATAATTTAGGATCCAAATCACCAGTTGGTTCATCACATACCAATAATTTTGGATTATTTACTATTGCTCTAGCAATACATACTCGTTGTTGCTCACCACCTGATAATTGATTAGGAAATGATCTAATTTTTTCTTTTAATCCAACATGATTTAAGGCTTCTCTTACCTTCTTTTTTATTTCATCACTTTTTAGACCAATAGTCTCTAAACCAAAAGCTACATTTTCGTATACAGTTAATTTAGGAAGTAATTTAAAGTCTTGAAAAACAATTCCTATTTTACGACGTAATTTATACACTCTTCCATTTCGTAATTTAGCAACATTAACTCCTCCAACTAAGACATCACCTTTAGTCGGACGTTCTTCCCGATATAGTAATTTGATAAAAGTACTTTTTCCACTACCAGAACCACCAATAACAAAGACAAATTCGCCTTTATTAATCGTTAAGTTAACATCAACTAAAGCACTAACACCGTTATTATAAACTTTATAAACATTTTTTAGTTCGATAAATTTCATTATTTACCACCTTACTATTCTTAATTATAACAAAAAAAAAGGACTAAATAAATGGTAAATTTGTCCTCTTGACACCACCAGTTACTTCATAACAATCGCTAATTACAAAGAATACTTCGGGATCTATTTTAACTAAAACATTTTTAAAAAAATAATAATCCTTATTTGCTACCACACACATAATTATTTCTTTATTATCTTTTAAGTAACCACCCTTTGCTTCTAAAAGAGTTACTCCACAATTAAGTTCTCCAATAATAAAATCTTTAATTACATCGACCTTTTTAGTATGAATTAAAAATTGTTTTGAATCACTAATACCAATCATTATTTTATCAATTAATGTGCTACCTAAATATACAATAATAATACCATATATCATATTATTGACGCCTAGCTTAGCACCAGCGATTATTAAAATTATGCCATTAACAAATAAATTAGCTTTTCCGGTTGGAATATGTAAATACTTACTACAAATATTTAATATAATATCAAAACCACCAGTCGAAAAACCATGTTTATAAATGAAACCACAAGATATTCCATATAAAAGCGATGATACTAATAATGTCACAATAATATTATCAAAAGTCAAATAAGGAGTTAAATAACTAGTTAATGGATCTAAAAATTTAATCATTAATGGAAATAATATTGAACCAATTAAAGCATTTTTAAATTCAACTTTACCTAACGTAATTAATCCAATAATTAATAAAATAACATTAACTATTAAAATAAATTTTGAAGGATCAATAAAATTTTTAATTAATATTGCGACACCTGATGTTCCACCAATTACAATGTCATTATTAAGTAAAATAACATTATAGTTTATGGCTAGTACTGCACAGCTAATAATTAAAATAAAATATTTAATAAAAAAATCTTTATTTCTAATTTGTTTAATAAACTTTTTATAACTCTTCTCCATATAACCACCTCTATTATAAATTATTATAACATGAAATAATTAATAAGAAAAAAGAAAATGACGAAGAATCGTCATTTAATAAGCAATATTTTCTTTATTTACTTCGATTACTGGTCGTACACCAAAGTTTGTGTTTTGAGTAGCATCAGTATAACTTGCATAAAAACCCATCGCATCAACAAAAGCAGCACTATAATTATCATATGAATTACCGCCTTCAATCCAATAGCCATTTGCTGAAACACTACCAGTTGCATACTTCGTATTTTCTAACATAAATAAACAATTTGAAAGAGAATTATAGCCGGCTTTCCAAATGTAAATTTTACAAGCGCTTTGAACTTCTTCAGTCGATACCAAACGAGCCGCATATCCACTATATACACTAGCAGTTGGAAGATTTCCTCCCGTTGTTTTAGTAGCACCTTGTAAGGTTCTTAACTGTCTAGTTGTATTAATAATACTTACATTACTCCATAAGGATGTGCTTGGTAAGTTACTTCTTGCAGTCCTCGGACCATACCAGTTACTTCCACTGCTATCATACATTGAAATAGCACTTGATGTATTATTAGCTACTCCACTTAAAGTATTAGCGTAATAGATTAATGATACTACTTCATTTTTATCCATTAATACATAGAATCTTTCATTCGTTGGATTAAATGTTCCATCACCATTTACATCACAATCAAAAGCATCACCAGCTTTTAATACATTTGGTTTACCTAAATTTCCATAAGTAATGGTATCACCCTCGTTATAGCTTAAAAGCCTACAGCCATGGGAAGGGCTATCAGGATTACATATTTCGGTATGAAGAACAGTTGCCCGCTTACATTTAGTAACATTTTGCCACCTAGCAGTTAATGTTATATCACTACTCCCATTATACATCGTATCAGCACTTACTAAAGTATTACCATTGTACCAACCAAGGAAAGCATAACCGTGATACTCTGGAGTACATAATTCACCATATTTCTTTCCAGTTACTAGGGCTTTAGTCAAACAACCACTACCGCCATTATTATCATATATGATTTTTTTCGCCGGAGTAATAGAAGTTAGGGTTATTTTTGCACTGCCATGGCCTTCATTTACACCGGCAGAAGATGACCCATTTAATACTCCGCCAATGTATCCCGAACCACCAGATCCACTATATATTCGGTCACTTACGGAATAGTACGCTCCACCATACCAGCCACCGCCACAAGAAATAGCGCCATAACCTACCCCTCCCGGAGTATAACCAACGCTGTATCCAGGAGTTAAACTGTATTCATCAACATTAGCAGCTCCGGAATATGTTTGACCAGCGCCATGATTTCCACTTGTTACAACGCTTGTTGCATTTGCCCAATTGGTGTAATATATGTTACCTCCAACTAATCCGCCACCAGTACCTCCGGCAAGATAATTACCATAATAAGCACTACCTCCGCCTCCGCCAGCTACTATAAGGCGATTTGTATAACTATTATTTTTTACTGTCCTAATATCAGTTCCGCCACCACCAGAGGCTAAGTAATAAGAACCACCATTATCACCAAAACTACCACCATTAAAAGATGATAAGGTATTATCTGAAGATTGCTCACCAACATAAACAAATAATTGAGTATTTCCGCTTGCAATATAATCTCCTTTTGAATAACCTCCTAGACCTCCACGACCATGAAACCCTTGTTCAGGGCTTAAACTACCACCTTGAGCACCATATACTTCTAATTTATAAGTTCCACTACAAGGTAATGTATATGTTTCAGCTGCTCCACTAAAATTAAAAGTTTTTGAACTATTTAGAGCAACACTACAATTAGGACTCACCCATTTGGCAATCACATTTAAATTTGAGCGACCATTTTTAATCGTCGTTGCAAGCATTTCTTGTCCATCAGCTAAATACCAGCCATCAAATATATACCCTTCTTTAGTAGGAGTACATAATTCTCCTATTGGTTCATTATATTTAATCGCTTTTGGTTCACATATGGTTCCACCATTACTATTATAAATAATATTATAATAATCACTTACTACTTGTTTTAAAGTGATTCTAATGTGTCCATTACCTGGATTACCATTTATTGTAGTTGACCAATCGGTTGATGGCATACCTACTGTATCCCCACTACTAGTTGTAGTCCATTCTCTTCCATAACCATCAATCATCTTAGTATTACTAAATACAATTCCACTATAGTGATTAACACTTCCAGTATGACTAATATTAGTTGACGTTGAAGATGAAGATATCGAATTACATCCTGTATGGCCAGAAATGTAAGACGAACCACCGGCTCCATTCCAAGCACCACAAGCTGCTCCATTTCCTCCTGAACCACCATAGTAACCACCGCCACCGCCACCACCGTAGCCAGCACCACTAGATGCAGTACCATTACCACCTGCTCCAAAAGTACCGGGTGTAGGTGTTATATTATATGGTACTGGAGATGCTCCACCGGAAGTTTGAGTACCACCATTACTTTTATAATATGCATATGAAGCATAATCTTCATAGGCATCATATCCAATTAAACCACCAGCATTTCCGATGATGTAATTTGAACCATATTGAGAACCACCACCACCACCGGCAACGATAATTCGTGATTTTAAAGAATTAAAATTATTCCAAGACCCATTTACAAGTCTAATATCAGTGGCTCCACCTCCAGAACCAATACCATTATAAGTATTTAAAGGGACCCCACATAGGTTTGAACTTGATACATAAGTACCACTATTACCTCCACCGTTATATCCGCCAGTTAAAGTACCACCTTTTCCACCAATATACAAGTAAAAAGTTCTTTCACCAGCATTAAGATTTAATGTGCCTTTAGTATATGCACCATTACCCGCTAAATACCCACCAGCACCCCATAATTCTATTTCATAAGTACCATTACAAGGAGGCGTAAATTCTTGATTACCTCCTGTATAATCAAAATTAAAAGAAGTATTATTATTAAATGCACAAGTAGGCTCTGTATAATTAGCATATATTGTTATATTACTTCGCTCATCTAAAATATAATTATGATCGATAATATTACCTTCGCTATCACTCCAGAAAGTAAATGCCCTACCAGGGTAACTTGGCATACAAAGTTCTCCAATACTTCGATCAAAAGTAATTGTTTTACTACTACATCCGCTACCACCATTATTATTATAATTTAGCGTAAATTCGTAGGTAAAATTACCTATTAAAGAACCAATAA
Source organism: uncultured Muribaculaceae bacterium (assembly GCA_964415015.1). Classification (GTDB taxonomy): domain Bacteria; phylum Bacillota_I; class Bacilli_A; order RF39; family UBA660; genus RGIG8386. The sequence goes on from CAYPXM010000001.1 coordinate 29,221, forward strand.
TATCATACTTTTTTTCTAAACGATATAATGCATAAGTACTAGTATAAATTATTCCACATAAAATGAATAGCCCGAGAGTAATAACCATTATCCCAAACCACATATTTTTACTATGAAGATTAAATTTTTTTAATCTTGCCATATGCTTCTCCAATTATAATAAGTATACTCTTATAATACTTAATTTGTCAAGGAAAGTAATTGCAAAAATGGTTACTTATATAACCATTTTATATTATTTGATTGTTATTATCAAATTTAACATCTAAAAATTTTCTACTCGCCAAATAATCACACAAATGAACAAATTTACCAGCTTTAGTATTTGGTTTAGGCAATAATTCTTTACCCGAAATATCTTTGTTCCATTCTCCCATATGACTACTTATGGCATTTTTAATAAATTCGATTTCCGCGTCACCAAGCGTTAACTTACTTTTATTGTCTTCAATGAAAGAAGCCATCATCACGGGATGTAAAAATTCCGTATGATTAGAACTTATTAATCCTTGTTTTAAACCATCATGTAAAAGAATTGATAAAATAATTAAATCTCTTTCAGTATGATTATAAACCTCTTTATACATTTCCAAATTTAGTAATTCATTGGCAATTCGAACAGCTAAAACTGTATGGCGATATAATCCTCCCTCTCCTAAACTAAACGAAGGATGGTATTTACCGCTAGAACTTGCCGGAACATGAAAAAAATAATCCGGTAAAAGACTAACTAATGCAGTTCCATTACTTCTAATTCTTTCATCCTGAATATAACTTAATTCGACTGTAAAATACTCCATATAAATCCTTTTCTAAACATTAAAACGAAAGTAAACTAAATCACCATCCTGCATTAAATATTCTTTACCTTCAAGTCGGGTTTTTCCGGCTTCTTTAACCTTTAATTCACTACCATAATTTTTTAGATCATCATAACTCATTACCTCAGCACGGATAAATCCCCGTTTAAAATCAGTATGAATAATTCCTGCACAATCAGGTGCTTTCATTCCATTAATAAAAGTCCATGCTCGCACTTCATCACTACCACACGTAAAAAATGTTTTTAATCCTAATAAATAATATGTTGCAAAAATAAGCTTATCCAAACCACTATTATTAATTCCAATTTCTGATAAAAATAATTTTCGTTCTTCATCAACTAAACCAGCTAATTCACTTTCCATTTCGGCACACATGACAATTACTTCTGCTTTTTCATTATCGGCATATTCACATACTTTTTTTGTATACTGATTATATCCTACTGCTGCGTCGCTTTCATCAACATTTGCACAGTATATAATTGGCTTTAAGGTAATAAGATTAAAACTATTTAAAATTTCTAATTCATTTTCATCAAAGTCAATTAGCCGTAGTGGAAAATTCATTTCCAATTTTTCTTTTGCTTTTTTTAGGACACTTACTTCATAAAGAGCGACTTTATCGCGACTTGTCTCTGCTTTCTTTTCAATTTTTTGTAATCGATTACATATTATTTCTAAATCGGCTAATATTAACTCAACATTAATAATTTCTATATCACGGATTGGATCAACTACACCTTCAACATGAATTACATCGGGATTATTAAAACATCTCACTACTTCAACAATGGCATCTACTTCTCTTATATGACTTAAAAATTTATTTCCAAGCCCTTCACCTTGACTAGCGCCTTTTACTAAACCAGCAATATCAGTAAATTCAAAAGTGGTTGGGACTAAACTTTTAGGATGATATAAATCATTTAAAAAATTAATTCGTTCGTCCGGTACAATTACCACCCCAACATTTGGTTCAATAGTTGCAAATGGGTAATTTGCTGCTAATATATTCTTTTTTGTAATAGCATTAAAAAGGGTTGATTTTCCAACATTTGGTAAACCAACAATTCCAGCCTTTAAACTCATGTTTTTTCCCCCTAACTACAAGTTAACTATACCATCGATACCTATTGGTAAACCAATTAAATAAGTAATTCCAATAATTATAATAAATACAATTAAAGTTACTAAAGTATATGGTAATTGATAACGGATGGTTTTAAATAAACCTACTGGTTTATCACTTTGATTATATTTTTCGACAAATGCTAAATATATTACAAAATATGCAAATAATGGTGTTAAGCCTAAAGTAGAAGACTCTGCTAAGCGAAAAATAAATTGCGTAAATTCAGGACTAATACCTGCATTCATCATAACTGGCATTACGCTTCCAACAAGAACACTCCATTTAGCAACACTAGTCGGTACTAAGATAGTCACTATCGCAACAAATATAAAGAATGTAATAATTAATGGAATACCACCAAATTGAATACCAGCAAATATACTAGCGCATTTAGCTACTAATAATGTTCCAATATTACTTTGTTTAAATATACTGATAAAAGTTGATGCAAAGAAAATTAATACTAAAGTTTTCCCAACACCATCTAAGGAATGACCTAAATCATTACAAAAATCACGATTATTTTTAATTGTTTTAGCTCCAATTCCATAACATAATCCACATATTACAAAAAAGATTGCGACGATAAAAACAAAACCATTACTAAAAAACGAATCATAACTAAATAATTTATCAATATATAATACTTGACTATCATCTACTAAACGACCACTAAGCGGTAACCCAGGAATAATATTATATAATATAAAAGCTACGTAAGTTAAGCCACCAATTAAACTAGCAATCATTCCTCGACGCTCATATGTATCAATAACATGATCTTCTTCTAGAATATTATTATCCTCGGAAATATCTTCATTAATTTCATATTTACCAAGCATTGGAGCAATTATTTTTTCACTTACCTTAGTAATCGCAATAGTCAAAGCAATAACGGATAAAATCATTACAAAAAGCCATGACCAAATACCTAAGGTATAACTACTATCCAAAATATGTGCCGCTTGTAAAGTTAAATTAAGAATTGCACTATCATTAGCTGTAAATAAAAGATTTATTCCACTACCGCAAGTTAAAGCTGCAAATGCAGTTATTAACCCGACCAATGGATTTCTTTTACCATGAAGAAACAATAATGCACTTAATGGAATAAATATGACATAGGATAAATCACCGATAATACTTGCTAAGATACAAGTTATAACTAGAATAAAAGTAACCGTATCTTTTTTAATATTTCTTGTAAGAAGAGTAAAAGCTGTTTTTAAAAAACCACTTTTCTCCATAATTCCTATTCCCATTAAAATAATAATTAACATACTAAGTGGGGTAAATTGAACAAAATTAGCAACTGTTTGACTAAAAATATATTTAAGTCCATCAATTGATAATAAAGATTCAATTGTTACTAAATTATTAACATATTCACCAGTATTAGGATTAACTTTATTATAATTTACATCTAGTCCTAAAAAGGATAAAAAGGCACTTAAAACCAGAATAAAACCAATCATGATAATAAATGTCATAATGGGATGAAGACTAATTTTTTCTCTAATTTTTTTCACTTTTTTCACCTAATATTTTCTTTATTTTTTTTTCAAATTCTAATCGATCAAGCATTATTTCGTGTCCACAATGAACACATTTTATCTTAATATCAACTCCTAATCTCGTAATAACAAAAAGATTAGTTCCACATGGGTGGGGTTTTTTCATAATTACTTGATCATTCATTTGATAATGATATTTCATATTACTCACCTAATTATCAATTTTTACATTTAATATTTCTAATATTCTTTCTAAATCTTTAACCGAGTCATAAGGAATTTCTATTTTTTTATTAGTTATTTTAACTTTTGTTCCAATTAACTCTTTTAAAGTATTTTCATATATATCCATATGCGGAGAACGAATAATATTATTCTTTATACTTTGTTTAGTAATAACATTACTACTGACTAAATGTTCTATTTCCCGAACACTTAATCCTTCTTTAATAATTTTTAATGCTAACTCATTAATTTTATCTACATCATCTATTTTACTTAATACTCGAGCATGACCCATACTAATTTCATTATTTTCAACATATTTTTTAACTGTGTTTGGTAATCTTAGTAATCCTAATAAATTAGTAATATAACTTCTACTTTTACCAAATTTTGTTGCTAATACTTCTTGAGTCATTCCCGTTTTACTAATTATTGCATCATATCCTTTTGCTTCATCAATTGGATTTAGATTCTCTCGTTGAACATTTTCAATTAAAGCAATTTCCATCATTTCATCATCATTAAATTCACGAATAATTGCTGGAATAGTTTTTTTACCAGCCACTTTAGATGCTTTTGTCCGTCTTTCTCCCGCTACTAATTCATAACCTTTAATGCTTTTTTTAACAATAATTGGTGACAATACACCATGTTCCTTAATTGATTGTGCAAGTTCATTAATACTTTCGTCATTAAAAGTCTTCCGTGGTTGATACGGATTACTACGTATTTCATCAATATTTATTTCCACAATATCACTGGCTTTTGTCGTTTTAACAATATCTCTTTCAAATGATTCAAAATCAATCCGTTCATTCGTAAATAATTGTTCTAATCCTTTTCCTAAGGCTTTTCTCTTAGTCTCCATCGCGACTAATCACTTCCTTTGCTAAATTAGCATATGCTTCGGTTGCTCTACTTTCTGGGTCATAATAACAAATTGGTTTTCCATGACTTGGAGCTTCTACTAACCGAACAAGTCTTGGAATAATTGTATTAAATACTTTGTTCTTAAAATAGTTTCTTACCTCTTCTATAACTTCTAATCCAATATTAGTTCGTCCATCAAGCATCGTAAGTAATACGCCTTCAATTCTTAAATTAGGATTAATATCTGATTGGACCATCACGATTGATACTAATAATTGTGTAATTCCTTCAAGGGCAAAAAACTCACATTGAACCGGAATAATAACTGAATCACTTGCTACTAAGGCATTCATAGTAGATATTCCAAGTGATGGTTGACAATCAATAATTATGTAATCATAATCATCTTTAATTGGTAATATACTCGTTCGTAATTGTTCATTTTGACGAAAAGCATTATCTTCTAATAATTTTTTGACAAATTCTACATCGATACCAGCAAGATTAATCGTTGATGGAATTACATCTAAATTCTTAAATGGGGTTTTTATAATTACATCATTTATTCCACATACCCCAGTAATTAAGTCATACACATCATTTTTAATATCAGCACTATTAATTCCTAAACCAGTAGTAGCATTACCTTGAGGATCTAAGTCAATTAATAAAGTCTTTTTATTTTCTTGTCCTAAAGCAGCAGCTAAATTGATACTCGATGTAGTTTTTCCAACGCCACCTTTTTGATTTACTAAAGATATTATTTTTGCCATAAAAATCACTCATTTCTCACTAATATATTTTAACACATGTAATAATATTTGTCTTTAGAAAAAGAGTAATCCAATTATAAAAATGATTAAACTTTCTAAAAAATTAACAATATTATTATCAATATTTTTAAACCCCTTTATTTTTTTCGAAACAACCCCACAATGTTTTCTACTTTCGGTTAAAACGCCACAATTTTTACATTGATATTTTACTTGAAATAAACTACCGATTATACTATCTACTAAACTTCCTAATAAACCAATTAGAGTAATTAATAGATAGGAATGATAATTTAAATCTACTAAATAGTAATATATACAAGCAATAATTAACGCTCCTAATAAACCGCCACCGATCCCAAGTAAACTGATATTACCGGATAAACCTGGAGTACCTTTTTTAAAGGTAATACAGTCAAAACATTTATTAGATACTACACCAATCGTACTTGATAATGTATCTGATAATGAACCAGCTAATACACATGATGCAATTAATAAATATTTACTATCTTTAAATAGGATATAACATATTATACTTATAAAAGCCATCAATAAATTAGCTGCTATTTGATATATATTACGTTTTTTATCACTTTTTTTCTTGGTAATATGAGCAAATATTTTATCAACCATAAAAATTGCAAGAATCATTAAAAAGAATGCATATCCAGAATAATAAGTTATAACAAAGGTAAATAATCCGGCTAATACAATAGCTGGAATAGTCAATGCTTTTTTTAAATAAGCATAAAGCATTAAAGCAATAGTTAATCCTAAACTTATAAATAAATTCATCTTAAAAAAACAAGATATATACTAAAAATGAACTAGCTAGAGGTAATAATATATTATCTATTCCTTTCTTACTGTATAATTCAATAAAGGTACAAAATAAAGCACATAATACCAGATAAAAATAGTTAGTCGTTTTAATTGTTAATACAAATAATATGGTACATACAACAAATATCGTTATTGATCCAGCAAGCGTTTTATTATTATAAATAACGTTACTTTTAAACGCTTTAGCAACAATTGGGGCTAGTCCATCACCAAGAGCCATAATAAATAATCCTAAAGCATAACAAGTTAGAAAATCATTATAAAAATAGGTAATTATCGCCATAATACTCATACTTACGGCATAATAAACCGTTCCTAAAGTATTATCTTTTTTCCGTTCCATTGTTTTAAAAATATTTTTTTTATAAGAAATATAATTAATTATAATAAAAGATATTGGAGGAATAATCATATGGATACTTGTTTTAAAATAATGATTCATAATAAACCAAGCAAAAGCCACAAAAATATGAATAAATTTTCGACTACTTTCTTCTTTCTTAAAAATATTACTAACTAATATAATAAAAAATACATAGGCATAGGTATATAAATAACCAAAAAATATATCCATCACTAACCACCATCCTAAATATATTATACTATAAAAAATTCACTCCTTAAAGAGTGAATTATGCTATTTTTTATATAATTTCTTAGGATAACCAATATATGACTTTTGTTCATCACTTAGATAATCTAGTTCTTCATAGAAACGTTCATATAATCCATCTAATCCTAAATTATCATAAACAAGTTGCATATCATGAGGTAAAATCTCAGTTTCATATGATTTTTGTTCATTTGAATTTGTTACTTCATCGACTAATTCATTAAAGTCCGTTACTAAAATCTCACCATTTACTAAGTAATCATCTAATTTTAATTGACTAGAATCATTATCAGGAGTTATTTTAGCATTCTTTAATCGACTTTCATAGGCTCTCGTGACAATTAAACATTCACGAAATAGTTTATAATCAGTTAAAGCATTAATAATTTGGGCACGGACAATATTAAATTCATATTTAAGTTCAGAATCAACGCTTCCGTTTTTAATATTCTTGTGGATAATTTCATATTCTTTTAAAAGTTTTTTAAGGTAAAATGGCATACTACGACGAAAGAAATTACTATTTAATTCGTCACTTAAGTAATAGTTAATTATTTTTTCAACAAATTTTAATAATAATTTATTATCAACTTTGATTAACGATTCACTACTATTTTTAGCATCTCTTGATACCAACTCAGCACTTATTGAATGTAATAAATAATCATCATATATAATGGGATATAATCTTGCTTTCTTTCGATCATATTTTATATATACCTTAGTTGGAACACTTTCAATAATTTTTTTATTGAGTAAGGCTTGAAAAAACTGTTCATCATTCTTAAAATTACTTGTTATTGCATCAAATTTCCAAATTTCTCCATAACTACTAGGCAATTTTTCACAATCACGTTTAATCTTTAAATATACGGTTTCATATTTTGTTTCAATAACCAAACGATATTTATTCATCTATTTATATCCTTTCGTTTTATAAACATCACAATCAATATATGCATCATATTCGTATACTAGACCATTTTTACTAACTAGAACATAACCTTCGCAAGCATTATTGTTTACTTTTTCAATTTTAAATAATCCTTCATCACTCAAGGTATTTTGATTTACTTTTAATTCTCCTTCAGTAGGATATAAAAAATATAATTCTACATATTTTTCACAAGCATCAATCAATTTATCTTCATAATCACGATACTTTTCACTTTTTTTATTATAAGTAATACCAATAAAGGTTAATATTCCAACTAAAGAAAAGGCGATTATCCCCCATATTAACATCATTTTCTTCATTCGATCCATATTTTCACCATCTATTCTTCACAATTTATATAATCCTTAATCTCATTTTCACCATTTACTTCATTAACAATAACATATCCACTACAATTATCATCTAGTTCTAATGTAGTTTCATTTCTTAATGTTTCTAACGTAATCATCATTTTATATGGTACAACATTTTGATTAAATTTATTTTTGATATAACTATTTGTGGCTTCTATTACCAATTCATTTTTAGTTGGTTTATTATCTAAACCATCATATAATTTTGCAATATAATATATAGCAATGATTAAAAAAACTAATATAACACATACCCATAATAACATTTCTCGTAATCCAAAACCTTTATTATTTAAATGCATCTTTATCACCCAATTACGTATTATAAACTATTTATTACTTTTTTTAAACCTCTTTTTTTAATTGTTCAGGACTTTTTTCATCAATAAAGAATGGCCCAAATTCACTTGCTTTAATATTAGACCGATCATATTTATAATATTTATAACCAATACCAACACACTCATATACAGTTCCATCATCATATTCCTTAGTATTTTCTGATACACAAAAAATCAAATCCCTGTCTTTTAGGGCATTCAAATAATCAATAACCACTATTGAAACAAATGCAATAATTATTATCGTGATTAATAAACCAATTAGTTTTTTTAATACTTTCATATAATTACCTACCTTAAAACCATTATATAAAAGAGCCCACAAAAAAACAATAGCCAAAAGCTATTGTTTACATAATAATTATGCTAATTCGATTGTTGCGCCAGCTTCTTCAAATTGAGCTTTTAAAGCTTCAGCGTCGCTAGCAGGAATATTTTCTTTAATATTTCCACCATTAT
>CAYPXM010000001.1:38138-54849 GCA_964415015.1 uncultured Muribaculaceae bacterium
TAGCTTTAGCTTCAAGTAATCCTAAGCCAGTAACTTCTTTGATAACTTTGATAACAGCAACTTTGTTAGCACCAGCATCTTTTAATACTACAGTTTTAGTAGCACTACCAGTGTCTTCAACTTGAGCTGGAGCAGCTTGAACTGCAACAGCACTAGGATCTACTCCTAATTCTTCTTTCATTAAATCTACTACTTCTTTTACTTCAAGAATAGTCATTTCTTTAACTGCATCAATAATATCTTTTGCACTTAATTTTGCCATAATTTTTTTCTCCTTTTTCCTATTTATTTTCTTTTTCTAAACCTTCAGCATAAAGGTTAAGTCCAACTGCTAATTCTTTAACATATTGGATTAAGCCACCGGCAAACATTGTTAATAAGCCATCTCTTGATGGAATACTTGCGTAATTCTTAATAACATCTAAACCAGCAACACTACCACTTATTACACCAACACGAATATCAACTAAATTATTTGCTTTAGCAAATTCAGATAACGCTTTAATAGGTTCTAATAAGTCTTTACCAAATAATATTGCATTTGGTCCTTCTAAGAATTCATCAACATTATGATTTAATTCATCCATAGCTCGTTTAACTAAAGTATTTTTATAAATCTTAACTTTTGAATCACATTCCCGAAGACTTTTTCTTAGATTACTAATATCTGCTACGGTCAACCCTTGATAAGTAAAAATAACTACTGATTCACTATTTTTAATGTTATCAACGATTTCTTTTACAATCTTTTGTTTAGCATCTAAAATCTTTGTACTTGCCATATTTTCCTCCTTTTAAGGTATATATAAAAAGCTTTCTACTAAGAGAAAGCTTAAAACACATAAAATGAGTTATAAGATTCCCTCGGTAAGATTATTAAGTTTACACCCTTACTGTCTTTGGTAAATCGCCTTTTATATCGTTATTATAATTAATTAATAATTAATTGTCAATTGAATTTTTATCTAATCTAATGCCAGGACCCATAGTTGCAGAAATAGATATGTTATCAATAAATGAACCCTTAACACTTTGTGGTTTAGCTTTTACAATTACATTAATAATATAACGTAAATTTTCAGCTAATTTAGTTTCATCAAAAGAAACCTTTCCAATAATACTGTGAATATTACCATAAGTATCAGTTTTATATTCAACCATACCTTTTTTAATATCCTCAATAGTTTTTGCTGGAGTCATAGTAACAGTTCCAGTTTTTGGATTAGGCATTAAACCTTTTGGTCCTAAAATTTTACCAATCTTTCCTAATGCTGGCATCATTTCTGGAGTAGCAATAATTACATCAAAATCAAACCAATTTTCTTTTTCAATTTTAGTAATTAAATCCATATCTCCAACAAAGTCTGCTCCAGCATTTTTAGCGTCAGTTGCTTGATCACCTTTAGCTAAAACTAAAATTTTCTTAGTTTTACCAGTACCATTAGGTAGGACTAAAGATCCTCTTAATTGTTGATCAGCTTTTTTAGCATCAACATTTAATTTAAAAGCAACTTCAACTGTTCCATCAAATTTTGTAATAGAAGTTTCTTTTACTAATTTGACTGCTTCTTCGATGGTATAAGTTTTAAACTTATCAACATTTTTTGAAGCTTCCACATATTTTTTACTAGCTTTTTTCATAATATTCCTTTCTAATTGTGGTTTATTAGCGGATAAACACTATATAATTTATTATTATTCTTCTGATTCAGTTTTTTCTGAAATTACTTCAACTTCATTTGATGCTTGAGCTTTAGCTTCTTCTTCCATTTTTTCGAATTCAGCTTCACGCTTTGCTGCTTCACGTTCTTGAATTTCTGCTTCTTTAGCTTGTTCAGCTAACTCTTGGTCATTAACACCTTTAATGGCGATACCCATATTACGAGCAGTTCCTTCAATGATATTCATCGCACTTTCAACATCATATGCATTTAAATCTGGTAATTTAGTTTCAGCAATTTTTCTTAAATCATCTTTTGAAATAGTTGCTACTAATTCGTTAGCACCTTTTGTACTACCCTTTTTTAATTTAGCTGTCTTTTTTAGTAAAAAAGCAGCGGGAGCAGTCTTTAAGATGAAATCAAATGAACGATCATCATAAATAGAAATTTCTACTGGAATGACATCACCCATTTTTTCTCTTGTTGCATCATTAAATCTTGTACAGAATTCTTGTAAGTTAACTCCTGCAGGGCCTAACACTGTTCCAACTGGTGGAGCAGGTGTAGCTTTACCGGCTTCAACTTGTAATTTAATTTTCTTTACGACTTCTTTAGCCACGAAAACACCTCCTATATGTTTTTGCGATAGTGGTGAGTGGGCAAGTCCGCTACTTTTCCCTGCCACTAATAATTATATTAAAATATATAATCGCAAGATAAATATTAACACATAAATAACAAAAAAACAAGGCATTTTCCTTGTTTTTAGGATTTTTTGACTAGTTTTTTCCCAGATTCTTCAACTTTTTTTAAATATTCTTCTTCGGTTATATCTTTAGCACTATATTCTAATGAATTAAGATCTTTAAGTAAATCAAAATCAATCGTTTCATCTACCGCTTGATACGTTTTTTTTGCTTCAACATTTTTACCCATGACATTTTTTTGATGAGTAGTCAAAACTAAAAATTGATTATTAACTTTAGTAAAACTCTTCGCATAATTATCTAATGATTCAATCGAATCTTTCATTACATGAACTTTTTTACTAGCATACGTAGAAATAACATTACCAGATTTATCAAAATAATAAGTATTATTTGTTATTTCCTCATTAAAACTATTATTATCTGCTAATACTTTTTTTATTTCTAAAGATGATCCATCATAACGTTTTTGAAATTGATAAATTACTAAACTATTTGTTCCTTCAATTCTTAATACCATTAAATTATCATATGTTTGTAATTCTACCAAAAAATTATTTGCCGTAAAATGAAAGGCATTATCACTATAACGATGATCGACATATTTAAAAAGATAATCAAAAAACATTAAAAAATATTTTTGAATCGCATCTGGTAATAAATTATTTAAATATCGATTATAAGTCCGCGTATTTTTTTCATAATCATCTATAATGGCATATCTAGTTTCCATCTCAATTATATCTTTTAGTGGTAAAGAACTAAAAGAACTTATTTTTTCTTCCATATTAAACCTTCTTTCCTTTATATACTATGTTAAATCTTTTAAAACTTTGATTTTGAAAAATCTCCATTATATTTTCTGGCTCAATAATATCAAATAATGATTCATTAACAATAAGTGAATCAATTGTATCATAATCACCATTTTCTTTGTCAAAAACATTTATAAAATAATTATATTCTCTAATTCCATCTTCGATGTGACAATGTTCTTTTTTAATAAAATCATCATCTACTCTCGTATAATGTAAGGTATCAATAGTACTTGGCATTTCATCATATTTACTCATTGTAAACATTTGATAAGCATTAATAAATGAACCATTAATATCATATAACGCATTTTCTTCAAATATCTCCGTTTGGATATCCTCATAATCACATAAATATAAATCATAAATATCGGGGGATATTTCTCCCTCCATAAGTTGGTTTTTTAAATCTACTAGTTCGTCATCAATTACTCCTAATTTAAACTTTTTATTTAATCCTTCCGGACTACCTAAGAAACGACTAGTTTTAGTTACTTTAATCATATTATTAATCTTACTAATAAGTACTTTGCAATCATGATTAAAATAATTATATTCAATTAAGATAATATCTTCTTTTACTACTACTTTAACCATTAAGTTAGTATCTTTTATTTCTAAAGTATCATTATTTATAGTTGAATTAAAATTAGTCATTAATCGAGATAAGTTATTATATAATGAATTAATAATAAATGGTGGTACATAAAAATTTATTTTATTTTGAACTTCATTTAATGTTTCTTTAATAAAATTTACATCATTTTGTTTTTTACCAAATAAGTTAATATATCCTTTATCAACAAATAAGAAATTAAAATAGTCTTTACCATCACATTTAGCAATACTTAAACAAGCATTAATAACTTCTTCCGCTAGCGGTTCTTCATTTATAATTCCGTAATAATCATCTTCAGTTATAACAAAAGTATGTTTTTTTCCTTCCACTAATAAAATTAAATTATAATTTTTGCTATCTAATTTAAATTCATCATCATCATAGTCATGAAATGATTTTTCCACAAATATCGTATCCGTAATACTTATTTTTTCACTAACATTTTTTTTGTTTATATAAACCTTTTTATTATTGCTATTTTTAACATACATATTATTAGTAGTATTAATATTATCCACATTTCCATCACTATCAAATTTAACTTTTGTATAATCGACAATATTAATTTCATACAATGGATTAGCAATATATTCTTCATAGTCACTAGTTAAAAATTCTTTTTTTAATAAATCACTATTACTGATATGATTATTATCAATTATTAACACATCATTGGCATATTGTATTTTACTGTTTCGATTTAATGAACTAATACTACAATTAAACCGATTATTACTATAATTTAATAATACTTGTGTATTATCATTTTTAAAACTTACCACGCCGGCTTCAAATTTATAATCAAAGCCGATAAAAAAGATTTTAACCATGTCATAAAACATTTTTTCTACTTCACTATTATAAAAATTTATTTCATTAATAACTCGTAATAAATCAATTATAGATTCATCTTTATTAATTCCTTCTTTAGTAACTTTAATACTATTTAATAAATCTTGATTATCTTGATAATAACTAGCTAATATATCCTGTTCCATAACTGCTCCCCCTAAGTGGTTATATCCTACCAAAAAATAACTTAAAAAGCAAGTTAATCCTTGCTTTAATAAGTCGTAAAATAATTATAATATAAGCGATAATAGACCTTGCTATTATATAGATTTGCATATTGACTAGGATAAATAACACTTAAATTACGATTAAATGGTATTGCTCCAAAGCCTGTAAAATATGGTGGTGTAGCGCCAGTAAATTTAAAACTTGTTATATTTCTACTTCCTGTAAAGGCATCTACACTAATAGTAAGTAAATCACTATTAAACTCAATTGTTTGTAAATTAGTACAATTTAAGAAGGCATTATAGCTAATTACTTTAGTACCATAAGGAACAACATAATTTCTCGTTGTTTTACCGCGTGGATATCTAATTAATACTTCGCCATTTTTATCAAATAGTACGCCATCTGTTCCTTTAAAGTAAGTATTACTTCCAACCACATTTATTTCTCTTACACTAGCATTATTAGCCAAGAAACCATTTTCTAGATTATTTATATACTGTGGTAATTGAACCATTCGAAGACTTGATACACTATCAAAAGCATCTCTAGAAATACTAGTTACACGATATGTTCCCGAATTTAAATAGAATTGACTAGGTATATAAATATTTTGAGTTCGATGATCGATAAATCCAACAATTTCTACTTCATTATCATTAATAATACTATATATATATTGATTAGCATATACTGAACCAATTCGTTTAATTGTATATAATGACCATAGTTCATCGTCTAAGTAATCATCAATATATAAATCAGGAACATATATAGTTGGCATTGTATCTCCGCCTGACCAATATAAACTTGGTAAGGTATTAGCATAAATGATTGGTGGATCTTCGGTTTCTATATATAATGTTTGAAAACTATTTTCACTCCAAGAATTATAGAATGCAAAATCACCAATTTCTTCGACCCCGGTTCCTAATGAAACAGTAGCCATATTAACATTTAAATAGAAAGCATATGGATTAATTAAGCGAACACTATTAATTGATACACTTAGTAAATCATCATTATTGGCAAAAGCATACCGGCCAATACTATTAATCGTATTTATTGAAACAGATATAATATCTCGTTGATAGAACGCATAATCACCAATCTCTTTAATACTATCAGGAATTTCTAAATACCATTCATATTCTTCATCAACAATGACAAAATAGAAAGCATTTGGTCCAATACTTATTACTGGTAATGTATCATCACCATATACCAAAGTATCTGGGAATACAAAATTACCATCAATATTAGCCCCATGATAATCAATTATCTGCCATCCTCTTACGCCATTAATCGTAATTTCTTTAACGGTATATTCACCAGTTTCTAATCCAGTATCAGTATTTTCAAAAGAACCAACTATATTACCCATTTCATAGATATACGGTGCATATGAATCAGGGAATGTATTTTTATATGATTTAACAAAACTATAACCATTAGGATTACTTCCCTTTGGAACATATATTCTTAATCTACTACCAGCAGTAGTACCCATATTAGTTAAAGCATTCTCTAAAATCGTCATATTCATTTCTTCCGTATCTGGTAATGTATTAACATTATAGAAGAATACTTGGGTCATCTTGTATGTTCTTTGTAGCAATCCTTCTGGTAAAACACTAATATAACCTAAATTAAGATAAGCTAATTCTCTTGCATCCTGGAATGCAAAACTTCCCACGGTGGTTAATTTTTTAAATTCTGCTCGTTTTAATAAGGTTGCTTCCATGAAGGCTTGTTCACCAATAGTAAGAACTTTAGGAGCATCAATTGATCGAACTCCCGCAAAAGATTTAAATGCCCCTTTACCAATGGTTAATAAATTACTACCATTAATATCAAAGGCTAAGTTAGTTACACTACTAGCATGTTCAAAGGCACTATCACCAATACTAATTATTGGAATAGCATCTAGAGCAATAGTATTAGTTTTAACTACTTTTACAACTGGAGTAAAGTTTAATACTTGTCTAGTCATTTGAATTCTTGTTACTAACGTTTGTCCTGGTGCTATAGTACCATTATAATTGGCATTAGTTAGGGTAATACTTTTTTGGTTTATTGTAACAATAGAGGTATATGCATTTACTTGAGTAACCGTTCCACCAGCTTCAGTATCAATAACAACTCGCCATGAATCAATTGATTCACTACCATTATTAGTTATTGATATATCATACTCACTCGTCCATGAGCCTTCTGAACCATACGTATTTTGAGCTGGTCCAATAGTCCCTGATAGCGTTGCATCACTAAGCATTATTTCCGTTGGGAATTCATAGTAATCAGTAGTATCAGCCCCATGATATTCAACAAATTCATAACCAGAAACATTATTATTATTTTCATCTTTTAAGGTAATATCACGAATACTATATTGACCAATATTTATTTCTTCCGGAATATCAGTTGGATAAAATTCACCAAACATTAAATCATAAGCAAAAAAGTATGATTGATAATTAGTGTTAATTTGATTTTTATAAATATCGACATAACGCTCACCGTCACTATTTTTACCATTAGTAACATAAAAACGCATGCGTTCATTAGTTTCGTAACCAACATTATAGAAAGTTTCCGCATCAAATTGTAATTCTAAACTGTCAACATTAAAGTTTATTACATATAACTTAGGATTATTGCTTATAGAATGGAATCCCGTTTTAGTTATAACCCCTAAATCCAACTTATATAAAGTATGGGCATTACTAAATGCATAATCACCAATCCTATCGATATTTACAAATGTTCCAATTGTAATCGAAGAATTATCAAAAGCATTATTTCCAATACTTAAACAATTTGGTAAAGTAACATGCCTTATTCCATTACTATTTTTAAACGAAGCACTACCAATTTTTAAGATACTATTATTAACAATATCAATTGCTGTATTAGTTGCATAAAAACTATTTAAATAAGCATTATCCCCAATACTAATAATATTCATTGTACCCCCCGGTAAAGTTACCTCACCAGGAATATTATATGTACCATCAATATCAGCGCCATGATATTCAATTATTTCATAACCAGTAATATTATTTCCATCTTTATTTTCAATTGTTACTTCCCGAACACTAAATTCTCCAATGTCATAACCAAGATTACCAGTATAATTACCAACTATGGTACCAGTATTATAAATATAATTACTAAAGCTACTAAATAAGTTTTTATAGTAACTTACGTTACCTTCTGGAACATATATTCTTATTCGATGATCAGTAAGACTACCCATATTAGTAAATGGTTCACCTGTAAGAGTTATAGCATTACTCGTATTAGTAATAAATAATTGTTGTAGATTAACACAATCTTTTAAAGCATCTTCACCAATACTTGATACATTTCCTAAGTTAATCATTACTAGATTAGTATTATTTTTATAAGCATCATTTCCTAAAGTATTTAAATTAGGCATTTTTGAAGTTTTAAGAGTAGAATTAGCAAAAGCCCCATTACCAACACTTAAAATATTATTACCACTAAATTCATATAAGGAAACCCCATAAAATGCATAAGCATCAACATTAATAATGTTATTATTAATTAATGAAACTTCATTGCTTTCACTTACCAAAACATTACGATAAGCATTTTCTCCAATACTTATAACATTTTTAGTAACGCCATTTAATTCAAGGGTGGATGGAATAACATAATTACTATCTAAATCTCTACCTTGATAAGAAATAATTTCATAACCATTAACACTATTTCCTAATCGGTTAGTTAAGGTAATATCTTTTAGAGTGTACTCATTTATTTGATAATTTACTCCCATATGGGTATAACTACCATATTCTCCACCAATAACATAAATATAATTGGCATAGTTACTAATTAATTTTTTATATAAGGCCAAATAACTACTTCCCGTAGAACTTACTCCATCGGGAACATATATCCGTAAGCGATTATCACTATAACTACCCCATGTATTATCAATCGCATTATTACCTAAAGTAATATCTATTTCTTCACTATTGTTAATAAATAATGAAGTCGTATTTTTTAAATATACTTTTAACAAATTAGGACAATTACTAAAGGCAAAATCACCAATATAATCTACTTCTCCTAAATCCATTTCATATAAATTAGGATTATTATGAAAAGCATTATTACCAATCGAACTTATATCTAATAAAGATATCCGTTTAATCACATTATTACTAAAGGCATAGTCACCAATCGAAACTAAATTATTAGCAATTAATTCGGTTAACTCAGTATTATAAAAAGCATAATTGCCTATTTCTAATACATTAGTTAGTCCTGCTTGATTAATGTTAAGACCATAAAAAGCATAATCTCTAATATTAGTTAATATATTTGGTAATTGGATACTTGCTCCATCACTATTAACGATATTTAAAGAGCGGTATGCATTAGGACCAATTTCTAAAACATTTAAATTACTTCCATTGTAAGTAATTAAATTAGGAACTCCTAAAATACTAGCCGATAAGTAATTATTAATATTATAAGATATTCCTAACCCCTGATTTTTATTATATACAAAGTAATTTCTATTATCACTTAATTTACTAATTACAAAGACATTTTTTTCATTAATTGCTGGTGACTGTTGATAACTTTCAATTGTTCCATCAGTTACAAAGAATTTAGAACCATTATCCGTAATATTAAATGCCGTACTATTAATCGTTGGTGGTACAACCCCTAAGATTTCTACATATTTACTGGTATTAAAAGCATACTGACCAATATAATTAACCGTTTGAGGAATACTTAAGAAACTAAATTCTCCATCTGCGGGTATTTCTCCCAATGGACAATTATTAAAGGCATAAGCCCCAATACGAGTAACGGTTTTAGGTAATTTTAATGTTTTTAACGTCGTCTTTCCAGCCATAGCATATGGCTTAATTTCATTAATACTAGTACCATCTATTACTCTTGAGTTACTAATATTTAAATGTTCTAATTCTGGAATCAAATTACTCTTTAGGAAATCAAAATCTTCATTCTCTAAGTATTGTGCATTTAAAGTATATATAATTAATTTTTTTATTTGACTAATTTTAGTATATGGTTCAGTAAAACTTTGATCAATAAAATATTGTGCTAGTAATCCTTCTACACTGACTGTTGAATCCTTAATATACACAATATAACTATTTTCTTCATCTGTAATTGGTACAACCGTTATATCTTCCGTATTATTAGTAATATTTCCTGCTGTATAATTAGGAGAACCACTAACAGTTATATCTCCTGATGTAATACCTTTAATAATTAATGTATTACCATTACCATCTTCAATGTATGGTGTTGAAGTACTAGGTAAAATAATTCCGGTACTTCCTAAAACACCATATATTTCTCCTAAGTTATAAACATAAATTTGATACTTAGTAAATGTTTCTAATAAATTCATTTCACTAAAATTAATTTGGGTAATATTACCATTATTAATTACTTCAATATTAGTTGAATTAAGACTAGCTTTAATAATTCCCAATGTTACATCGGTTCCAATTAATATTTTAGTATTTGATTTTACTAATAAATCAACTGGTATTAATGAAGAACGGGATTTAACTATTCGAACATTTTCAAAATAACAACCATCATCTTCATCACTTAAGTTAGCATTAACATTAAATTCACCACCAACCACAATATCATAGTTTTTATTGGCACCTTTAATGGTCACATTGGCTTTAGGGGTATTTAAATAAAAGTCATTACCAACAATCAATCGACTAGTTCCTGTAGCATTGATGGTTAAATCACCGGTATTAACAAATTCATATACTAAGTCTTCGGAAATATCTAAAGTATATCCATTTAAATTAAGATTAATTCGGCGTGGAATATTTAATGTACCACTTATATTGATATCATTTATTAACATGATGGTATCATTTGATACTGCTTGATTTAATACATCACGTAGTTGAGCTTCAGTTTGTACTTCATAAGTTAATCCACTACTATTTTCTGCTGTAATAGTTCCAATTTGACTTGAATATAAGTTCATATGAACTGACAATTGTTTATTTTGATAAATCGAAGTATTAACATTTTGATACATTCCATAATCAAATCGATAAATGACGAAATCATCACCGGAATTAGTTTTTTTAATATCACCAATTTCAATATAATTATTAATTAAAGTCATATTACTAATTGGATTAGTAGTACCAAATTCGATATTTCCATCTAACGGATTTTGATGTGCATAACTCATTAATTTACTATCATAAGAACCTTGATTAGTACCATTAACCTCATTAGTTACTTCAAATAATCGATAGTATAAAATACCGGCTGGATCTAAGTCACCATCTAAGGTAAAAGTAAGACCATACTCTAAATCAATAGTACCAGTATTCTCTATTTTGATAAACATTGAATTTTGCGAAGTATTACTTAAATTACTTTCTTCAATTAAAGTATATAAATCTTGATTACTATTTAATACATTACCATCTTTATCATATATCGTAACATTATGAGCAATTTCACCAATTCTTAAATTAGCCCCACTACCAATATATTCATCATATAACCACGCAAAAGAAACTGATAATAAAGTTACTACCATAATCATAACAAATATTGATTTTAATATTTCACGATTTATAATAATGCGTTTTAACATCATTATCAGTTCCTTTCTCTTTATTATTTAAGTTTTGGTAACTCCAATACTACTGTATCATAAGTTACTGGCTTAAGTTTTGGTAACTTAAGTGTTTTTGTTTCGTCCAGATCACCTTTTTTTGCTTTTTTGATATTCCGAATTACATTCACTAATTCATAAGCGAAAATAATTAAAAGGGGAATAAATATGACAATGAAAAATCCATATGGAGAACGTATTAATTGACTTAAAAAACTAATAACTATAAATTTATAAAGCATCTTTCCATATAATTGATTTTCATATACCGCGGGGTCCATATTGCTATTATTTATCCCTTTAGTATAAAAAATCTTTTTACCATCTTCAGTCCCAATTTCTTTTACTTCATGGGCAATAATTTTATTCTTAAAACTTTTTTCCGTCCCTAAGTAACTAACCGTATCACCAACTTTTATTTTATTAGGATTAGTCTTCTTTACTAAGATTACATCACCAACATTAATTTTTGGTTCCATACTATCAGTAACTATTACATAGGCGTATAAACCAAAGACCCCAGTATTTTTACAAATTGTTTTTTGCAGGACCATAAAGACACAAAAAACAATTCCTAATATTAAAATAATTTTTTCAGCAATATTAATTATTTTTTTCATGTCATACATCCTTTCTATGGTTTTATAAAGTTTATAGAGCTAATACTTAAGGCCGCTCCAGCAATTTCATTTGAGGCCATCTTGTCAATATATATATACCAAACTATTTCTTCTGTTTCATAACCATCAATAACAATATCATCTGTTAATGTTAAGTAATAATAATCACTCGCTGCGTTATATTCAATGTAATCACTTAATTTTAACATTCCCTCGGGACTATTTTGTACACCAAAATAGATTTTATCTTGTAATATGTTCATATCCCCAGAAAAACCGCCAATTACAATTCTTGCAGTTGATCTTGAATCACCATTATTTACCGCTGTAAACTTAAAATAACGATATTCATTTGGAGCCATATAATTAAGTTCTAAAGGATTATCCGTTACTTCATAATATTGTTCCTTAATCATTTCATACAAAGTAACATCAATATCAACATTTGAAACGACTAAATCACGATGATAACTTACTATTTCTCCACTACTAGCAGTTGTAACCATCCACGCATACACAACTTCTATTAATAAGACAAATAATGCTATATTTAAAGTAATTCGTAAGGATTTCTTAACCATTGAAATTTACCTCACTTACATACGAGTATAATGACTCTCCCTCAACTTCACGATAACGAACATAAACTGTATCACCACGTTCAAAATTTACTAATGGGTCAGTTACTTCTATCCATCCATCACTTGCTAAGTTTGTATAAGAATATTCCATCGTTGTATCAAGACCATTAATCGTTAAGAATGAATTATTAGCACTTACTATTGGTGCTGCTGGTAATACATTAGCACTACCAAATTTTACTAAAATATCACTCGCTGTATCAGCTAAAGTATTAGTACACTCATTATCTCCACCCTCTAACCATACTTTTAAATTTACTTTAGTTGCTGTGTTAGCTGGAATGGTAAACAAAATCCGGTCTAAGTCAATTGATGTATCATCACTTAATCCTCGACCACCATTAAACTCATCAAAAGTATGTACTCGTTGATTATCAGTATACTCGGCAGCAATATTATTATAAATAAATTCGCCCTCTTTAATTACGGCTTTAGTAGTGTAAGGAAAACCAGTAATACCTTCTTTAGTTGTTCCAAAAATATACATAATATCATTTAAACTATCAGTAACTGTTATTTCTATTCGAACCGCTGTTGAAGCTTCACCAGCTATATAACTATCTTTATGAAAATATACATGTTTCGGCATATTTTCGGTTTGTAAGAAGAAATCATAATCAATACAACCATATTCTTCCATTGGTAAACGATTATTTCGATCAGTAGGAATTTTTACAAATCGAGGCAAATTATGAGCTAACCCGGCACCAAAATCAATTGTATAAAAATTAATTCCATCAGCCGAAGACATTTGTTTTAAATTAAAAGCATCATAATCATTTATTATTTCATTTAGTCCTACATTTGAACGAGCACTGGAATCTTCAGTTAATTTTATTACTAAACCTTCAGCACTAGTTACTTTTAATTGTTCTTGTGAGATAGAAGGACTATTCTTATCACTGAACCAAGCATATGATGCAACTACTCCTAGTACTACTAGTTCTAAGATTGTTATAATAAAAGATATTTTCTTTTTCATAGTCCTTACCTCACTTTCTTAAAAATTAATTATTTGATATTCACTAGCAAATGAAGTACTAGTTTCTTTATACCGGATAAATAATGTCGTGCCACTACTAATATCAGGAATACTATCTTGCCAGTTTAATCCATAATCACTGGAATATTCCATCGTCTCATCAGTATCATTTATACTTAAACCATTAATACTAACATCAGGAATATTACTATTTAATTGTTTATTAAAAGCAATAAAACTTAAATTTGTAACAAATTCTCCTCCCGTTAATGCCGTTACGGCATCACGATCATTACCTTCAATCCAAATTCTTATTGTCACCGAATATACTTTATCAACATCATCGATATAAAATAACATTGGATCTCCATTAGGAGTATTATTGCTGTAACTAGCTCTAATCGTATCTTTAATATTTGATGGCATCTTCTGACTATAATAAGTATCATCAAGAGCATCAACATATTGATAATTTTGACTATCTACACTAGTAATTGATGATTCACAATAACCGCTAGAACAATCAACTTTTATATTTGGATTAGGTGCCCATAACAATGATGGTTTATTAGTCGGATAATATCTATTAGCTACTAATTCATTTTTAATTATGGCTATTCTTGTTGTTCCGGCAATTAAATCTCTTGAAAAATCTCCCGAATTACTTTTACTAGTTACATCACTACCAATTAACTCCTCACTAGTTGTACCAGCAAGTGGATTAATAAAAGAATTTTCTTCTAAAAAGACACCACAATTATTAGTTGATTTAAATAATAATTGAAATTCTAAATAATCTTTATTGGCAGTAGCAGGAATAAAATTAATTGGTGTTCCATCATCTTTTTCAAGATTCTTAACATAAAAATTAATTCCATCACCAGTTACTTCATTACCAAATACAAAGTCTTCAGGGATATTTAAATTACTTTTACTACTCCAAGTATGACCATTATCAGTACTGATTAATAAATCAATAAATGATTTAGTACTCATTGCTAAGTCAGTTGGTTTAGCATACGTTTGATGATTAAACCACGCGTAAGCGGCGACTACAGCTGATACTAAGATAATAAATAATTCAATTCCACTTTTTAGAGCTTTATGCTTCATATTTACAAGCCTCTAAAATATTTTTTTGTTTATCAAGAGCACGATAATAATCATTAATTGCCTTCTTGTATATAATCTTTGTTTTATTTAAATTAACACTATCTTCTTCATTAATTTTCTTTAATTCTACTGCCAACATTTTAGAAATATTCTTATTATCTTGATTCATTCCCGCTACAAATTTACGAATTAGATTACGATAATAAGCTTTATTCTTTTTAACATTTAAATTAACTTCATCAGTAATTGTATTCATAACTAAGTAGTCAATATAAAAAGCATTATCCATTAGATTTTTTAAATCACCTTTATCTTCATACTTTTTATTATCCACAACCTCAGTTTTATCATTAACATTATACCGTTCAATAAATTCCCATAACTCTAATGCTTTTTGGAAATTAGTATTTTTTAAAATAACATTTGTTTTCCTAATTGGTGATTTAACCATCATTACATGACCTGCAGCCAGTTCTTTAATAAAAGCACTTTTCATAAAATCACTAATGATTAGTTGAACTCTTTCAATACGCTCCGTTAAATCTAATCCATTAGGATCTCTCCCGACTAGATCTTCAAAAAGTTTTGAAGTCATTTCTAATTTAATTTCCACTTCTTCATTACCAACATGGGTACTACCATGATAATTAATTACTTTATTATTTTTTACACTGGAGCCTTCTTTAGATAAATCAACTCGTCTTGCTAAAAACATACCTAAATTAATTAAAAGCGAATAGATGAAACGATTTTCATAAATATCATAACTTTCTTCTTTATTAACATTTAATATTTTTGAAGGGGTTAAAGTATCAGTTTTCTCATCATATTCTTGAATCAAATTAGTATGTTGAGCTAAATGTCTAATACTTTCCAAGGATACCCTTTTTGATAGTTCAATTGGTACTATTTCTTCTTCTTGAACTATAAATTTTCGAGGATTACGAACGATGGTATCTAAGTCTTCTATAGTTTCTTCAATTTTTTCTAACCAAGTATAATCAAATTCTACTCGTCGATAATCATTTTCTACCTCACAACTACTTTTGGCTTCATCCCTAAATTTATCTTTTACTTCACTATCAGCCTCATTAATTAGGCTTATTATTTTGGTATCATTCATCATATCACCTACATTAATTTCTTCAAGCGATTAAGATAATCGATACATTCATGCATCTCATCTTTACCAAATATTTGATTTAAGTATTTAATAAAACCATCTATTTCATCGCGAATAAACGATAAATTTAATTGTTCAAACTTACGTAATATTTTTTTTGCAATTACGTAGTCAACGCCACCGATTTCGGTTCCACCACAAGCAACATACACAGGAACAAATTCTTTTAAGTGTTTAACAATACGATTACCAAATGCTAAACGGAAATGTTCAATAACATAATTATCCATTTGTTCAATCTTTTTCAAAGCATCTTCACTTACCGGGTTATTCTTCTTTGCTTCATCAAATAAGCCTTCTAAATATTTACTACTTATTTGATAACCTTCAGTATATGGAGCATCAAACGCTTCTCCTTTATCGTTGATATCAATTGGCATAGCACGGTCATAAACTTTATCAGTAACCATAAAGGTTGAGTCATCGTTATTGATGGTTCCAATGTACCACATATTATCAGGTATCTTTAATTTACCATCAGTTAGTTTCACTGGATCGTTATCCCATACGTTTGGTACTAAGTCAATAATCCATTCATCACGGCTAGGCATTTCAAGAATTGATAACATCTCGGCAAAATAGTATTCAACTCGAGCAATATTCATTTCATCTAGAATTGTTAAATAAACAATATCAGTGTAATTTGCTTCATACATTTTTCTTAATACTTC
>CAYPXM010000002.1:0-14258 GCA_964415015.1 uncultured Muribaculaceae bacterium
ACCTCAAGGAACTGAAATGGTTATGCCAGGTGATAATATTGATATTACTGTTGAATTAATTGCTCCAGTAGCTCTTGAAAACGGAACTCAATTCTCTATCCGTGAGGGTGGACGTACTGTTGGTGCCGGTGTAGTATCAGAAATCATTCAATAATAAATTAAGAAAGATATTTATCTTTCTTTTTTTGTGATATAATTTGTATATAATTGAGGTGGTTAGAGTGGCAAAAAAAAGAAGAGTAAAAAAACGAGTATTAATTCCTTTTTTCATCTTTATTGTATGTTTTTTAATTTCGATGTACTATGTAAATGATTTTATTACTAAACGTAATGAACAAAAAGAAAAAGAAGCATTAAGATTAAAAAAAGAAGAAGAAAAAAAGAATTTAGCTTTATATAATGATTGCTTACATAAACCATTTAATGAAAATAATAAATCAGAAGCTTTGATTGCTAAAGAAAATGCTATATTAGCTAGTTTAAGGCAGAATGGATATGAAGTATCATTTGTTTATGAAAATATTTATTCTGGTTATCAATTTAGTTATAATAAAGATAAAAGATATTATGGTGCTAGTTTAATTAAACTAGTTGATGCCTTATATTTAATGAATAAAGCTGGTACTGGAGATATTTCTTTAGAGGATAAAATTATTTATAATTCAAAATTTAAATCGATCGCTAGTGAATGTATGAATAAATATACACCTGGTAGTGAAGTATCTTTAAATAATATCTTAGAGTGTGCCTTAACGGTTAGTGATAATGCTGCTCACCAATTATTAATAAATTATATCGGGTATAACAATTTGAAAAATTATGGCAAAAGTCTTGGTGCTAGATACATCTTAGAAGGTGGCGATAATTTTGGTAATCAAAGTGCTAATGATATGATAATTTATTTAAAAAAATTAAATGAATATATAACATTATATCCCGATATGGGTAATAGTATAAAAAAATATTTAGATAATAATTATTATAATTATCTTCGTCTTAGTGATGAGGTAATGATACATAAATATGGATATTATGATATTTATTATCACGATGTTGGAATAGTTTATGATAATATCCCTTATTATATTTCTGTAATGACCTTACATGGAAATGATAACTATGTTACGGTAACAAAAAATATAAGTAAAAAAATAAATGAATTAAATAAGTTATATAGTGATGAACTACAAAAATCATGTCATAATTTGGTTTATAAAAAATAAAAAAGAGATTATTCTCTTTTTTATTTTTTAAATTCTTTTTTTAACATTCCGGTAGAATTTAATATTTTATATGATAAATTATCAATTACTAAATCAAACTCACCAATAAATTCGTATGCCCGAGGTTTAAATCCTAGTTTAAATTCATTTAAACCTTTATACTTTTGATCATTACTACTACCAGTTATTCCATTTAATTCAACATAATTATAAGTATCACGATAGTAATTAATAATTTCATGATGTAATAAATAATTAGGTGCAAAAGCTTTATAAACTTTGTTATAACCACTAATAATAACATTTACCCGATTTTGAAACTTAATAACTATTGCTCCAGCAATGACAACATTATTACGATTTTGAGCTCCCTTAGTAGCTTCAATTATTTCTTCTTTATATAAATCAATATTCCGATCACTAGCCATTTTGGCACTCAAGTTATGACTATTATTGTTTCTCGTTAAAGCTTCATTTAATTTTTGATTATTAATTAATTCATCTTCATACGCTTTTCTTACATTTAACAAATAGTTATCATAATTAAGTGATACTTTAAATACATCAGCATTATTAATAAATTCATGATAATAATCTTCATAATATGATAATGGTCTTTGTTTTTTCTTTTTAAAAAATTCATAGATTATTGGAATATCGGTTTCTTCACCAATACTAACATTTAACCCTTTACGAATCGCTTTTTGAATTACTGATTTATGATTTTTATTAATTTTATCAACATCATATTCCTTTGTTTTAACAATTGCATTAAACCGCGGCAAAATACTTACAAAAGACGTGGTATTATTTATTTTTTGATAATTCAGTTTTGTTAAGGTATTTATTATGCTGCGATTAGTATTATAACTAGTAATAAAATTATTATTATAGTTTATTTCTCCAATTGATATTTCAGGATTAATACGAATAAAAGCAATATTTTTATTTTTATAATAAATAATTAAATCATTACTAAAACTTCTTACTAATTCTTCATTATAATAATCAATTAAAAACCCTTTTGGAGCATAACCATAGTAGGTTAAAAAAGATATTTTTTTAAAAAGAATTAACGATGCAGCGTGTATTTCTTTATTATTATCACAGTATCCAATTAACTCGTAAGTATAACCATGCCGTGCCATTAATCGAGCATAATTAATCGTTTGGTGGTAACTTTTTAATGGATTTTTTTCAGCAAATTCTTTAAATAATTGTTCCGTTAATTTAATAATTTCCAAAGTTACTACCTCCTAAAAATTATATTATTGTAACATATATAGTTTGAAAAATAAACTATTTTTTAGCGTTTTATAATCTTTCGAACTAAACGATATATTTTAAGTAGTATCGGTAAAGTATAATACCACATTTTTTTATTAATTAAATCGAATTCACCAATAAATTCAATATATTCGTCACCAAATTTCCGTTTATACTCGTGTAATCCACCTAATTTTTTATATTTAGTATGAGGATCTCCAACAGTACCAAAAAGATCAATAAACTCATAATTGTCCTTAAAAGCATCAATTATGGCTTCATAATAAACTCGGTTAACCGCAAAAGTATATTCTCCTAAGTCATCATTACCAATATATAACGTCCATACTCCTTTTTTAGCATAAACACAAATCATGGATACAATAACTAAATTATTAGAATCAATACTATTAAACTTTAATATATCTTTATTCAATCGTTCAATAGTTAAATCGGCATTACCACGATCTTTTTTACTAATAGTATTATTTTTTATACTATCATTAATACTATTTAATTCATCTTCAAATTTTTTTACTAAATGTTTTGGATTAATACTTACATTGTATATTTTGGCACTACCATTACTTACAGTATACTTACAAAATGTTTCGTAAAAATGATTATCATAACCATTAAAACCATCTTTTATTGCATTATACTTGTTTAAACGAACAAAATCATCAACATTTGAACTTAAATTAATGGTTAAATCATAATTATAACTTCTTCTGACTGTTTTCATAAAAGTTTTAGACATAGAATTATCAATATCACTAATACTTTGATAATTTTTAAAATAGCGTCTAAAAGTATAACGAGGCTGATTTTTTTCGTGCAATTTATTAAAGCCTTGATGTTTATAACCTAATTTTATTAAATTATCAAATAGTAAATAATTGTCAGGCCCATCAATTTTTTTACCTTCTTCATTAATAGTTTGATAACTAATTTCTGGATCTACCTTTAAATATATTCCATTAGTTTTAATTAAATATTCTTTTAAACCGTTGGTAAAAACGGTTAGTAATTCGTTATTGTTAAAGTCAATTAAAAATCCTCGTGAAGAATAATAATAGCACATATTAAAAGGGGTTTTTTTTCGAAGTAATAATCCAGCTGCAATTAGATTATTGTCATTATCTTTTACTCCCACTAAATGATAGCTTTGATTTCTAGTTTCACTAACTATTTTCCCCCACATAATTGATTGTAAAAAATGAGCATTATCATAATTTTCATAAAACAATTGATATTCTTCTTCTAAAACATTATCAACAAATTTCATTTTAATCACCTATTTCATTATATCATAGTCATCATAAATACTGCTTTTCTTTTCACCATTATAATAACTAATAATCGTATTTAAATTTACATCAGTAGCACTTTTAAAGATACTATAGGGAACATACATATTATCTTTTTCTAAAGAACTAATTAATTTTTTAACATATTCTCTTTTTCCAATATCTTCTTTTTTGGTATGGGAACAAGCACAATTAATAAAATTTAAATCATTATAATTACAAAAACTTATTATATCTTTTTCTCGAATATAATATAATGGTCTAATTAATTCCATATCTTTATAATTAGTACTATGTAATTTTGGTAACATCGTTTTAAATTCTCCTCCATACAATACACTTAAAAGAGTCGTTTCTATAACATCATCAAAATGATGTCCGAGAGCAATTTTATTACATCCTAGGCTTAAAGCATAGTTATACAAATGACCACGACGCATTCTAGCACACATATAACATGGTTTATCTTCATTTAATTTATTACTAACTGCAAAAATATTTGTTTCAAATATTTTAATGGGAATATTTAAAGTATGAGCATTTTCAATAATTTTATTTAGATTAGCTTTTTTATAACCAGGATCCATAACAATAAATTCTAGTTCAAATTGACATTGTCCATGTCTTTTTAATTCTTGAAGTAATTTGGCTAACACAAAAGAATCTTTGCCACCACTGATACAAACAGCAATTTTATCATTTTCTTTAATTAATTCATAGTCTTTTATGGCTTTAATAAACTTACTCCATAAATCTTTACGATATTTCTTGATTAAGCTTTTTTCTATTTCCCGATATTTTTCCATATAACCACCAAGAATATTTTAACACATTTATAGAATTTTATATTATAATATTAATTGGTGACTAAATATGAAAGCAAAAATTGGAATAAGTAATCGGCATGTTCATTTGACTAAAGAAGATTATATTACTTTATTTGGCAAAGAAGAATTACCAAAATTACGTGACTTGCATCAAATTGGTGAATATGCTGCAACAGAATGTGTTACTTTAGAAAATGAATATGGAAAAAAAGAATTTGTTCGAATTATTGGACCATTTCGCAAATATACGCAAGTCGAATTACTCCGTAGTGATTTGTCATTGTTTAAAATCAATCCTCCCGTTCGTCGTAGTGGAGATTTATATGATGCCGAAACTATTACTATTATCGGCCCAGTTTGTAAAATAGTTGCTGAGAAATCAACAATTATTGCTAATGTTCATTTACATATGCAACCCGATTATGCCTTAATTAATGGATTTAAAGATCGTGAAAAAATAACTTGTAAAACTGCGGATGGGTTATTATTTGAAGGCGAAGTAAAAGTAAGTGATAATGGTTATTACGAAGTACACATTGATAAGGACGAAGCCATTTTATATGATTTACAAACTGATGATGAAGTAGAGATTATTCGTGCCTAGTTTTAAAATTAAAAATATTGAAATAAAAAATCAGATTGTCCTAGCACCAATGGCGGGGATTTCAAACACAAGTTTTCGTAAGATAATTAAAGAAATGGGTGCTGGTCTTATCTATGCCGAAATGGTAAGCGACAAAGCTTTAGTATTTGATAATGACAAAACTAAAGCATTATTAAAAATGAGCGATTTTGAACGTCCTATCGCTCAACAAATTTTTGGCTCTGATATTAAGTCTTTTGTTGCGGCAGCAAAGATTGTAGAAAAAACTATGCATCCTGATATTATTGATATTAATATGGGATGTCCTGTTCCTAAAGTAGCGATTAAAAATCAAGCGGGGAGTGCTTTATTAAAAAATCCGGGTAAAGTTTATGAAATAGTTAAATCTGTCGTAGAGGCAGTTAAAATACCAGTTACTGTTAAAATAAGGAGTGGTTGGGACGATGCCCATATCAATGCCGTTTTAATTGCAAAGCAGGTTGAAAAAGCAGGTGCTAGTGCGATAACTATCCATCCTCGAACCCGAAGCCAAGGTTATAGTGGGAAAGCTAATTGGGATATAATTAAAGAAGTTAAACAAAGTGTTAATATTCCGGTTATTGGTAATGGTGATGTATTATCACCAATTGATGCCAAAAAAATGCTTGATGATACTGGTTGTGATGCGGTTATGATTGGTCGTGGGGTACTAGGTAATCCATGGCTTATTAAAGAATGTATAACGTATTTAGAAACGGGTGAAATTATTGATAAACCCACTCATAAAGAAATATATGAGATGATAAAAAGACACTATATTATGTTAGAAGAAGATAAAGGAGAAATTCTCGCTAATCTAGAAATGCGTTCTCATTTATTATGGTATTTAAAAGGTATACCTAATACCAAAAAGGTTAAAACTAAAATATGTACTTTAAAAAGTAAAGAAGAAATTCTTAAATTACTCTCTTTATATCTATTAAATGAATAAAAAAGAGTAAAAAGTTATTGACATTAATTATAGAATTTACTATAATTAATAAGCAATGCCCGATTAGCTCAGTTGGTAGAGCGCACGGCTGTTAACCGTTAGGTCGCAGGTCCGAGTCCTGCATCGGGCGCCATTTTGAAACAAACTACCGTTAGGTAGTTTTTTTTATAAAAAAATTTAGCTTTCGCTAAATTATTTACGGATTTCACTAAAAGGACTAACAAGTGACTCATTAGGGGTTACATCAAATGTTACTTGTTGTAGTTTTGCACTACTTTTTCCAGACTTGTCAGTAACGATATATTTAATCCAATATTGATCAGTTTTATTGGCACTATCAACTTCATGATATATTTTATGAGTAATTGTATAATCATTTCGATCATCTATTACTTGTAAATGTTTATAATTAATTTTATCAATACTATAAACATGATATTCACTTTCCTTAATTTTAATTTCTGGAGTTTTAATATCATCAGGATTATTAATATCTTTTAAGAAAGGGTTACTTTTACCACTCGATATCCACCCAGTGGTTTTATTATTAATTTCTATTTTATACCAAAAATAAGTTGAGTTATCTAAATATATTTCGATAACTTTATATATTTCGTCTTTTTTTACTTCACCTAGTTTTGCACTAGCCGCATTATGATCACTACGAATATTAATATAATCATTAGTGATTTGTACATGCCATCCTTTTTTAATATTATTCATTCTTATTTTATCAGCAAGCTTTGATATTGTAAAATATCCTAAAATACCAACAATAAGAATGATGATAATTGTCATAAACCATTTTTTCATAAACTATCTACTTCCTTAAAAATATATTATCATAATAATATAAAATAACCAAGAGATTATGATATAATGAACTAGGTGATATAATGAAAAAATTAAATATTATATATGAGGATAAGTCAATATTAGTAGTTGATAAAAATGCTGGTTTACTTACTATTGCTACGGATAAAATAAGAAATCATACTTTATATCACGAAGTACGAGAATATATAAAAAAGGTAAATCCTAAAATAAAAATTTTTATTGTTCATCGATTAGATAAAGATACTTCTGGATTAGTTGTATTTGCTAAAAGTGAAATGACAAAAAAGTATTTACAAGATAATTGGGAATCATTTAATCGGATTTATTATGCTGTATGTCATGGTAAGATAACTAATAAGGGGACAATAAAAAGTTATTTAGCGGAAAATAAAGCATTATTGGTATATAGTACAAGTGATAAAACAAAAGGAAAACTAGCTATAACTAATTATGAACCAATAAGTAGTAATAAGTTGTATACATTAGTAAAGATAGATATTAAAACTGGACGTAAAAATCAAATAAGAGTTCATATGAGTGATATTAATCATAGTATCGTGGGTGATAAAAAATATGGGTTTGATAAAGGCATTAAAAGATTAATGCTCCATGCTTCTACATTAACAATTATTCATCCAGTTACTAAAAAATCTTTAACCTTTACTTCAAAAATACCTAAAGAATTTAATAAATATTATGAAAAAAATACTCCTACATCTTAGGAGTATTTTTGTTAATTAAAAAGTCGTATTTATTCATTATTTCATTAAATAATTCGTCATTACAATTTTTATTATTTAATTTCAAAATATCTTGATAAGTATTAAACATGGCATCTCTAATCATTTCTTCTTTATTTAATAATTCTTTGAAGTAAATACTATTAGGATCTAATTTAATACTAAATTCATTTTCAATTGATTCTAATAATAAATTTTGTTCCCCGTAAAAATTTTCTAATAATTCTAACAATTCATTTTTAGTCATTATTTAGTACCTCGCTTCTTCATTGTTTTATCCATAACGAATAAATAGTCATAATTTGCTCTTAATTGTTTAAGTTTATTTAGATCATTTGAATATTGTGGATCAAATAATAAAGTTTCTAAATCTTTAACAATACCTTTTAAATAATCATGTATTAAAGAAGAAGCATCAATTACATTTATATTATTAATTATGTCAAAGCGGTTATTTTCGTTTGTTATAATACTTTCTTCATAAGCTAAATAACGAGTAGTCATATACATATATATATCTTCATCATCGTCTAATAAGCATGTTACTCCACTTTGAAACTCGGCTTCTAATATATAAATTAATTGATTTCTTATTTTAATTAAATTTGTATTTTTTTTCATATATAAATCCTCCAACAAGTCTTTATTTTAATACAAAAATAATTTTTGTTAATTATGTATTGTTTGGTACTTGACAATACACAGTAGTGATGATATATTATGAACGTGAGGTGAGTTATGAATACCCAATTTAAGAAAGGTGTTTTGGAATTACTAGTATTACTTATTATATCTGAAAAAGATATGTATGGATATGAACTGGTAGAAAAAATATCTAAAATTATTGAAGTAAATGAAGGAACAATTTATCCCATCCTTAAGCGCTTAACGATTGAGAATTTTTGTTCATCATACTTAAAAGAATCAAATGAAGGTCCACCAAGAAAGTATTACCACATCACAACCGAAGGGATTAACTATAAAAATAGTTTATTGTCGGAATGGATTAAATTTAATAAAAGCGTAACAGCTTATATCGAAAGAGGTGAAATAAATGAATAAACAGACATTTTTAAATAAATTACGAAGCAGTTTAAAAGATTTAAATGAAAATGAAATCATTGATAACTTAAATGAATATGAAAGTTATATTGATGAAAAAATTAAGTCGGGAAAGAGTGAAGAAGAAGCAGTAAGTGAACTAGGAGACTTTAAAACACTAGTTTCCGATATTTACGAAGCTTATAATGTTAAGAAACCAAAAAAAGGAATTGAAAAATATTTAAGTGATTTTGCTGATAGTTTCATGACCGTTATTAATATCTTTATTAATAAAAGTTTTAAAGAAAAAATAACTTTTATTTTAGAAGTATTAATACTTATAGCATTAATTTTAATTGGAAAAATTCCTGTTAATATATTAATAAATGGGTTAAAAGATTTTTTAATCATTAATTTCTTTGGTTTAGGTAGATTTGTTTTTTCTTTAGTTAATTTTGGATTAGAAGTAATATATGTTTTAGCTAGTTTATGGTTTATTATTTATTATTTTAAAAAGAGATATGAAAAAGAGTTTAATCTTAATGTAGTTAAAAAAATTGAAAAAGGAGATAGTAAAATGAAAGAAAATAAAATAAGTAATGATAAAGCCCTTAACACGGTATGTAGTATTATCTTAATCTTTGTAAAAATCTTTTTAGGATTAATGTTAATTCCTCTATTTGCTTTAGTTATTGGTATTTTATCATTGTTAGTAATTAGTATTATTACGATAATTGATGGTGCATCTTATTATAGTATTCCAATCTTAATCTTAGCAGCGGGAGCTTTCATCTATGCCTTTATTTATATAATTATTAAATTACTATTTGATAAAAATATAAAAGCATTAACTTTATTAATAAGTTTTGGTTTATCAATTGTATTAAGTGTAACAGGTAGTGTACTAGTATTCTATGATGTTGCCAAATCCGAATTTATTAATGATATTCCAAGTAATTATGAATATACTTATAAAGAATACGATACAACTAATAATAATATTTTAATTGATTCATATTATATTGAATACAAAGAAGATGAATCCTTAGGTAATAATATTAAAATTAATCTTCGTTATGTTGATGATTACAATGATGTTGAAATAAAAGATAATAATAGTACAATAGAAATTAATTATTATGATGGCGATGATGAACCTAAAATAATTAAAGATGTATTTAAATTATTCTATGATAATTATTGTGAGCATACATATTATAACTATGAAAAATTATTTGGTGTAAAAGCAACTATTACTGCGAATAAAAAGAATATCAAGATAATAAAAGAAAATAATCAAAATTACCATCGTTATGATTATTATGACGATGATGATACTTATACTATAAATATCGATTATTAATTAAATATGACACTTGTCATATTTTTTTAAATAATAATTTTAAATATTTTAATTTATGGTATACTTATAATATGGTGATAATATGGATAATAATGAAATAAGTGTATTAGAGCGATATGGAGAAGATTTAACGCTAAAAGAGTATATAACTGATCCTGCAATTGCCCGTGATGAAGAAATAAGACAATGTATAATAACTCTTTTAACACCTGAGAAAAGTGCTCTTTTAGTAGGTAAACCTGGTATAGGTAAAACAAGTATTGTAGAAGGTATTGCATATCGAATTAAAAATAATATGGTCCCAGAAGCGTTACTTGGTTATAGTGTTATTAAAATAAATATTACTAGTTTAATGGGCACAACCGTAATCGATTCTCAAACTGAATCAAGAATTGATTTACTTGTAAGAGAATTAGAAAAGAAACAAAAAGTTATATTATTTATTGATGAAACACATGTATTAATAAGTCGGACCCAAGAATCAGGAATCGATTTTGCTAATATGTTAAAAGCTGGTCTTGACCGTGGTACAATTAAAATGATCGGTGCTACGACGACCGAAGAATATGAAAAATATATCTTACGAGATCGTGCATTTTTACGAAGATTTCAAAAAGTAGATGTTACAGAAGTAGATAAACCAACTTGTGTGAAGATATTAATGGGAACTCTTCCTAAATTAGAAAAAAAAGTTGGAGTTAAATTTACTTATTCACCTTACACTATAGAAAAAATAATGACTTTTATTGTTGAAATGACTGACGAATATAAAAGAGTATATGAAGTAGCTAGTAGATATCCTGATATATGTTTAACTATTGTATCTAATATTTTAACTCAAGCCTTATTTAATAATGAACAAAGTGTTCGAATTGAACATGTTTATAATGCGATTAAAGAAACTAAAAATATATATGAAGATAGTAAAATAAAAGAGCTGGCTCGTTTTAAAGAAGTATTTAAACAAGAAATTATCGAAGAAAATTTATCCATATAAAAAATTACCGTTCGGTAATTTTTTTAAATATCATACAAATGATAAAAGCTCCAAGGACTATTCCAATTACTAGTAATCCTTCTTTTGGAATGTAACGATTTAATAAATTATAAAAACTAACAAATATATTTTTAAAAAAATCGCCAATATCTTTTATAAAATTTACTACTGTATCCAAAATGATCACAACTCTTTCTAAAACCATTATAATATATACTTGCAATTTAAGCAATTATTTGTTATCCTAATAAATAGTTATGGCGGTATTGGTGAAGTGGTTAACACGCCAGATTGTGGCTCTGGTATGCATCGGTTCGATCCCGATATATCGCCCCATGATGAAATAAAATCAATCTTTTAAGATTGATTTTTTTAATTATTTAAAACTATTATTGAGTTTAATATTATGTTAAACTATATGTGTATAAAGGAGAATATTATGGAAAAGAAAAATATTGTAACTCGAATTGGAACTGGTGTTTTATTATCTATAGCAATTTTATTTTTTTGTATGTTAACCGATAAAAAAGATGATAAACCAAAAAATGATGACTCATGTCAATATAGTGAGCTACAGTTAAAATCAATGAGTCTAAAGTATTTTACTAATAAAAATGGTGAAAAAACTGAAAAAGGACAAAATTTTGAGGCCAGTATTCAATCATTAAATGATGAGGAATATGTCACAATTATTTCTCATCTAGAACAAGATCACATTACTACAGATGCTCGCTATGTTATCAATTGTAAGAATGGCAAAGCCATTTTAGAAGATAATAGTATAGTTGATTTTACTAAGTAAAAAGAAAAAAATTTTTCTTTTTTTATGTTATAATTTCTTTAGGTGCGTATTATGAAAAAAAGAATTATTATATTATTAATTATAATTATTACAATTATTTTAGTAGGTATTGCCATATTTTTTGGCTTTAAAAGTTATCACTTTAAATTAACAAGTAACTTAGATGCTGTGCTATTAAATGAAGACTATGAAATACCTAGTTTTTCAGCTGAAATATTTAATAAAGATTTGTCTAAATATGTTGATATAACTTCTGAAATTGATAACAAAGTAATAGGTGAATATAAAATTGATTATAAATTAAAATGGTTATTTATTAAAGATGCCATAAGTATAAAAGTTAAAGTAATTGATAACATATCTCCAATAATTAGTTTATTAGGTAAAGATAACATTACTATTTATGTTGGTGATAAATATAAAGAAGAAGGAGTTACTATTACAGATAATTATGATTCAAATTTGAAACCTGAGATTACTAGTGATATTGATGTAAATAAAGTAGGGGATTATTTAGTTAATTATACAGCAAAAGATAGTAGTGGAAATACTGCTAGTGTCAGTCGGAAAGTAAAAGTAATTAAAAAGATAGTGGTTCCACAAATAATAGTAACTGATAATAATAAATGGTATCAAAATATTATTGAAGGACCAACCTATATTAAAGGAATTTTACTTGTTAATAAAAAATATAAACTTCCAAGTACGTTTAATCCTGGTGTTGATGTAACCGCTAATGCAGCTTTAAATGAAATGTTTAGTGCGGCTAAAAATGAAGGATATATAATGAAATTGATATCAGGTTTTCGCTCATATAATACTCAGGTATCACTATACAATAATAAATTAAAAACCCGTACTAGGGAAGATGTTGATAAAACGAATGCTCGTCCAGGTCATTCAGAACATCAAAGTGGTCTAGCTTTTGATATTGATAGTTTAAGCAGTAATTATATTAATACCCCTAATGGTAAATGGTTAAGTACACATGCTCATTTGTATGGCTTTATTATCCGTTATCCTAAAGATAAGACAAGTATTACTGGTTATTCATATGAACCATGGCATATAAGGTATGTCGGAGTAGAACATGCTACTTACATGTATAATAATAATCTTTGCTTAGAAGAGTATTTAGGAGTATAAAAAAACCTACATAAAAGTAGGTTATAGTAATGAATCATCAAAACCAATTTTTTCTTTAATTAGATAAATTGGTCTTTTTTTTGCTTCTAAATAAGTTTTAGCCATGTATTCACCTAATATGCCAATCGTTATTAATTGTATTCCTCCTAATAATAATATGACACACAATATTGATGCATATCCGGGAGTTTCAACCCCAGTTATCAAAGTTTTAACAATAATAACAATAAAATAAATAAACGCACTAAGTGATGATAATAATCCAAAAACAGTAGCTATTTTAAGTGGTTTAACACTAAATCCTACAATTCCTTCCATAGCATATTTAAAACTTTCATTATAATTGAATTTTGACTTACCAGATAATCTTTTTTCTACATCATAATATAAGTACTTAGTTTTAAAACCAATCCAAGCAAATAAACCTTTAGAGAAACGATTTCGTTCACTCATTTCTAATATTGCATTTTTTACTATTGCATTAAACATTCGGAAATCACTAGCACCATTTACAAAATCAACATCACTAATTTTATTCATAATACGATAAAACACTTTTTTGAAAAAACGAAATATGCGACTTTCTTTTCGCTTTTTAATAACCATTGCTACTTGGTCATATTTCTCTTCATCAAGTACTTTTATCATATCTAATAAATAACGAGGATTTTGTTGCATATCACCATCAATAATACACGTATATTTTCCGCTGGCATAATTTAATCCAGCATAAATGGCAGCTTCTTTTTTAAAATTACGAGAAAAAGAAATAATTTTTATTCGTTTATCTTTTATTTCTTTAAGTATTTTTAAAGTATCATCAGTTGAGCCATCATCAATATATATAACTTCATACTTAATATCATTTAAGTTATTTTGCAAGGTTTCATTCAATTTATAAATATTTCCTTCTTCATTTTTACAAGGAACAATAATACTAAGTTTCATTTTAAAACACCTCTATTTAATTATATCTTTTTTTAATGCGTATTACAATAAAAGGAGTACCAAAAATTCCTGTAAGTGATAATATTAATCCCGGAATAAAACCTTTTGAGACATAATCAATATTGATTGTATGCGTACCTGGTTCTAAATCGATTCCAATAAATGTATCAAATATTTTATAATA
>CAYPXM010000002.1:14268-50157 GCA_964415015.1 uncultured Muribaculaceae bacterium
GCATTTGCTGGTGTTTGTGCTCCTTGATGTTTTATGTAAAAATATTTAATCGGACTTCACAAACCGGGTATGCGCAATGCTTATTTACCAGTCGGATTAACACTGTCCCAGGCATTGCCGATTTTGATAATTTTAAACCCATCTTCATATGGAATTGATAAGAACAATGTTTGTTTGGTATTATCAACTGTTATTTCACCACTTAATAAATGATTACTGTCTGTTACTTTTAACATATTAGTTTTTAAATTAGTTATCGCTTTATCAATGTTATCAATATTCATTAATTTAAAATCAAAGGCTTCAATTTTATCCCTTTTTGGATCATAACTAATGCAAATGGTTACTTTATTGCCCTTATTAATTTCTACATATGTACCATTACTTATGTATTGTTTATCATTTACTAATATATTAGTATATCCTTTATATTTTTCAATGTTATTGGGTACGATTAAATTATGTTTTAACGCTGTAAAATTAATATTTACCACAACATTTTCATTATAATTATCCGCAATTACTTTGCCATTAACCATTTTTCCATTATCAACTATGTAAGTAAGGTCATCATTATTTACTTCTTCATAATAAATATAATCTTTATCAATCATATCATTTACCATATTGGTAATATTTTGATATGGTAATTCTTTTTTTAGAGATGTCTTTTTTACATCTTCATTAACCATGAATCCAACACTTAAATTGTTTTGATTTTCATATATTGAGAAACTATTATTATTTTTAATTAAGTTATAATATGTTACATTATGACCAATAATATATTTGATATCTAATAAACTTATTAATAAAGGATCAAAATAGTTTATAACTGTACTACAATGACTATCTACATCAAATTTTAAATAATATTCTGCAAAATTTACATAGTTTTGATTTCGAACACTATTAAAGTAATTTACACCATGGTAGTTATAACTTAGACCATCATTATATAAATGACGATTAACTAGTTCAGTTCGATAAAAACTTGAATCATCGATGTTTGAAAGACTGCTAGTTAAGGCTTTATCATAAACATTTATACTTTCTATACTACGACCAGTTACATTATTAGCTGTCGTAATAAAGGTATTAAGGCTTAACTCAATACTTAAAAGGAAAATAATAAATAGATTGAAATTATTATTTAATAATAAAAAGTAACTAAGCAGATATAATATGGTTACTGCTGCCATAATCACTAAAAATATTTTACTTTTAATATTTGATAAATCATAATAACGATATCCAAACGAAACAATGAATAATGCTATTGTTGATATAATTACTATCGGAAAGAAATACTTATCGTATTTAATTGTTTTAATATTAATAAATGAGTCATATGCAAAGTAAATAATCATAAAACTAAAGATGAAGGAATAACGATGATTCCACCATACTGGGCGTTGAAACAGTTGCCAAGCATAATCAAGACCATTAAAACTAAATGATATGATAAAAAATAATAATAAAACAAATAATGATATTTTATAACGTTTAGAGTATTTTTGATTAAATAAAATCATTATAAATAGTACTACACATAATAAACTACTGTAAATTTCTGGGGCACCATTAGCTTGATCTCCAGCAAAGAAGGAACCGGGACTTAATTTTTGAAAAAAGAAAAAGATATTACTATTAAAACCAAAATAATTGGTAAAATCACTATTAAATCCACTTGCTTTACCTTGCATTAAACCAAAGAAAGCCGGTACGATAATCACCATTGCTATTAGGCCACTTAGTAGGGAAGAAATAATAAATTCTTTTATTAAGCCCTTACGGTTTATTTTATCAATATTGAAATAAGACCAGATAAAGTATAATAAAGAAAAGAAACATACCATATAACCAGTATAAAAATTAAAAATAATACATAATGATAAGGTTATGATGTATAAAATGATCTGATGTTTTTTAATTAATAGATTTAAACCAAGGATAACTAATGGTAATAAGTATATACTATCTAACCACATAATATTGTAGTGATAGCTGGTAATAAAACCGGCTAAAGCATATATAATACTAAATAAGAAAGCACTTTTTTCTTTTTTCTTTTCATAATATAATAAGATATACATAAATAATCCGGCTAATCCAATTTTAATCATGTACACGATAGTAAATAATAAATCAATATTAAATATATCACTAAATAAAAATAAAAAATTTATGGGGCTTAATAGGTAATATGTAGCAGTTGCAAAATAATTAAAACCTAATCCTGCTCCAAAACTGTAAAAGCTAAAATCTTTTATACTTAAAAATAAGCCCGTATATTGATAATATGAGTCAAATATACGAGGAGTATATTCACCAAAAGGATATATATTTTTTATAAATAAGAATAAACCAATTATTATTAATGGGACACATATGCTTAGTAAAGCAAAAAGATACTTTTTCATTTATTACTCTCCATCTTTATATACAAAATATATCATAATAGGTTTAATAATGTCTATATTTTTAATTATTTACACAAAAACAAAAAATTATTGAAAAACATATTGCATTTAATTTTTATTTTTGGTAATATTTATATTGTAGAGGAGGTATACAATATGGAAAAAAGAAACACTGTATTTTTAACTATTATTGCTGTTGCAACTTTATTAGTTGCTGTTATTGGAGCTACATTCGCATACTTTAGTGTACAAATCACTGGTAACGATACTGCTACTTCAACAATTATTAAAACAGCAAACATCAAGATAACTTACAATGCAGGAGATTCAATATCTGGTGAGAACATTGAACCAAATTGGAGCGATGATTTAACTTTCACTGTTGCAAATGAAGGTGATCGTCAATTAAGCTACTATATTAAATGGAACGATGTAACTAACACTTTTGATGCAGATTATCCAGGTGAGTTAACATACACTGTTGCTTGTCAAGCAGGTTTGACTTGTGGAAAAACTTTAACAAGTACTGAAGCACCAACAGCAGATGGTTATATTGATTATGCTGCTGGAGCTATTAATATTGCTGCAGGCGTAACTCATTCATATGTTATTCATATGGCTTTTGCAGAAACTGGTTCTGAACAAAATTATAACCAAGGTAAATCATTTACTGGCGCTATAAATATTGAATTAGCTGGAACAACTGTTTTCTCAACTGATGAAGTTATTT
Organism: uncultured Muribaculaceae bacterium; assembly: GCA_964415015.1. Classification (GTDB taxonomy): domain Bacteria; phylum Bacillota_I; class Bacilli_A; order RF39; family UBA660; genus RGIG8386. The sequence continues at coordinate 17,422 of CAYPXM010000002.1, forward strand.
CTGGTAGTTAGTGTTTTGACCAATTGATAACCAATCAACTTTAAAAACCGTTTTTGACGGTTTTTTTGTGTTGCATAATCTTTGGTCTATGATATAATGAATATAGTAGTTTTGAGGTAGCCTATGAAGAATAATGAGGAACAAATAAATAATAATATAGTCGAAAAAAAAGATAAAAAACATCATCAAGGATGGTTATTCCTTTTGTTTGCATTATGTTTTTTATTTGTTAGTTTTACCTCAACTTTTTCTTTCTTTCGGTTAAAAGAAGTTATTAAAAAAACCGAACCGGTTATTGATATTGATCCTGTTAGCAGTGAAAATCCTTCAAGTAGTACTAAAAAACCAGATGTATCATCAGTGATACCACCTAAAATTTCTAGTTCAACTACACCAGGTGATTCTAGTATAATACCGATTATTTCTAGTAGTGAATCTGGTAGTAGTGAAACCAGTAGTTCAAGTAGTACAATACCTGAAGAACCTGATATTCCGGATGATGGAACTACTAAAATATTAAAAGTAGTATATATGGCTGGTAGTGAAATAGAGTCTGTAGGGGATGTATTACCAGGATGGACTAGTGGAGAAAAAATAATTAAAATAACTAATATGAGTGATGTCTTATTAAAATATAATGTAATGTGGACTAATGTTACTAATACTTTTAATCGAAAAAGCGATTTAACATATCATATCAGAGTCGGAAATAGTGAATTATCAACTGGCGTGTTACCTAGTCGAAAATCTGCATTAATGAATAATGTTTCCATTGCTAGTGGAGAAACTCATACTATTAAAATTTTTATAAAATATGCTAATTTAAATTTAGATCAAAGCGTTGATATGGGAAAATTATTTGCAGGGACTGTTCTAATTGAAAATGTCGAATAATATGTAAACAAGCATTTTAATGCTTGTTTTTTATTGTTTTGGGATAAAATAAATAATATAATAATAATGATAGGTGAATGTGATGACAAAGAATAAAAAGGAAAAATATACTTCTAAAGTATCTGTTTTTGAATTCATAAAAGGGGTTTTAACCTGGACTCTTTTTAGTTTTCTTTTAATTATTGCATTATTACTTGTATATTATGTTTTTGCTAATTATCGATATTCTAAAAAAGGCGAAGGATTTGAACCGGCATTTTCTTTATTCACCATAATAAGTCCATCCATGGAACCAAATGTCAATGTGTATGATGTAATTGTTGATTTACCAGTAAAAGATGCTAGTACAATAAAAGTAGGAGATATAATTACTTTTATATCTAATTCTAGTGTTTCCGAAGGAATGACTGTTACTCACCGTGTCACACAAATTAATGTTGTTAATGGCGAGTATGAATTTAATACAAAAGGTGATAATAATGAAACAGAGGATACTGGTCGAGTTCATGAAAAAGATATTATAGGCCGGGTTAAACTACGAATTCCTCAATTAGGACGATTACAATATTTTTTAGCTAGCCGTGGCGGTTGGTTATTAGTAATCCTAATTCCGGCAGTTGTTATTTTAATTATGGATATTATAAAACTGGTTAGAATGTTTAAAGTTAAGAAAAAAGTTGATGCTATTAATGGTGAAGATAAAGATGTATCTATTGAAACTAAAGAAAAATTATTAACTAAAAAACAAGAACTAATGAGTAAATATCAAAAAGATGAGTTACCAAAAGATTTAGACGATATAGAAATGGAATTACCAAAATTAAAATAGGTTAATTTACAAAGATAAGTTAAATATGGTAAAATGATAATACTAGGAGGTTATATGTTAATAAATCAAATAATAAAAAAACAAATTATTATTTTTTCCTTAATTATTGTTATTGCGTTAGCCTCAATAGCTAGTGTTTCATATGCCATTTTTTATACTGTTACTAGTAACACTGATAATCAAGTAATCCAAACGGGGAATTTAGATGTTACTTTTGGTGCTGGTGGATCGACCATAAGTGGTGAAATATTACCAATGACGGATGCTCAAGGATTAGCCCAAACTGGTTACGGTATTACTTTAGCAAATCAGATATCTAGTCCAATTAAATATTCGGTAACAATTTATAATAATGCCCCTAATAATTTTTCGGGAACTATAGTGAGTCATGAATATATAAAAATATCAATTGATGGAAATACACCAATAAAATTAAATCAATTACCTAATCAAAATGGGGGAGTTACAGAGAATACTACAATATATGATTTATATAGTGATGCTTTAGCTGTTAGTGGTAGTACTAACCACACCGTTCGAGTTTGGTTAGATGATAATACTCCATATAGTGAAGCTGGTAAATATGTTTATTTACAAATAAAAGTAACAAGTGAAATGGCAGATAAGAATTTTAGTGAATATATTAAGGCTAAAAATAGTATTATTGCTACTGCTCCTACATTAACTAATACAAGTAGTAGTACAAATCAAAATGGTTTATACGAAGTAACCGCAACTAATTCGGGTAATGCAACATATGTATTTAGAGGCAATGTAAATAATAATTATGTAACATTTGCAGGCCTTTCTTGGAGAATAGTAAGAATTAATGAAGATAATTCAGTTCGTATTGTTTTAGCAAATGGAATTAATTCTAATACTTTATATCGTTTTAGTAGTAGCGCAAGTAGTGCTAATAATATGGTTTATAATAATGCTTCGGCGGAAATTAACAGTGTTGTCACTAGTTGGTATAATACAACCTTATTTGGATATACCTCTAAACTAAGTGAACAAGAATATTGTGTTGGAATTAAAGCTAGTATTAGCGGTGCTTCAACAGGAACAATATATAGTTCTTATAGTCCTAACTTTACTTGTTCGGGTAGTGATGTAATGAGTAGTAAAATTGCATTATTAACATATGATGATATTATTTATGCTGGTTCATATTATAACTTAAGCAATACGAGTTATCTAAATGCTACTAACCCAACTTGGACAATGTCACCAGCGGGATTTGTAAGTAATGTTGCTTATGATTGGATTTTAAGTGCTAATGGTAGTATTTCATATACTGCTACTAATAGTAGTGTTAATACTATACGACCAGTAATAAATTTAAAAGCTAACACTTTTGCTCATGGTGAAGGTACTAGTACAAACCCATATATTATTGAATAAAAAAACCACATTAGTGGTTTTTAATTGCGATTTTTTCTATTTTTGAGATAACTCCATATAATAATCCGGATATAACAATTAACAATAATATACAAGCCATTACGATATTTAAATTAAATACTTGAGTACCATAAATAATTAAGTATCCTAAGCCTTTTTTACTTACTAAGAATTCACCCATTATAACCCCAATTAGGGTCATACTTATATTTATTTTTAAAGATGATATTATCGTTTTCAATGATTCCATAAAAACTAAATTTTTAAATATTTGCCGTTTATTAGCTCCAAATGTTTTTAATAAGAATATTTTATCATTATCAGTATGTAAAAAACCATTATATATTGTTAAAATGCTAATGATTAAGTTTATTAGTAAGGCCATGGTAATAATTGATTTCGTACTTGCTCCTACCCAAATAATAATGATTGGTCCTAAGGCAATTTTAGGTAGAGAATTAATTATTGTTAAGAAGGGTTCAATTATTTTGGCAAGGCGGGGAATAAAATACATTATAGTAGCAATAATAAGCCCAAAGATTATTCCGATACTAAATGCAATAATCGTTTCAAAAAGAGTAGTAAAAATATGGCTAATTAAGTGATATTTAAGAAATAAAGTTTTAATCGTTTTTACAATATTACTAGGTGAAGAGAAGATAAACGGATTAATTATTTCTTTGCGACTTAAATATTCCCATAAAAACATTACTAATAAAACAATACTTATTTGGGCAAAAAGAATTAGACATTTTTCGATTCTCCCTTTTTTTAAGTAAATCTTATGTTCATCAGATAACATGGTCAATTTCCTCCCATATCATATCGTAATATTGTTTAAACAATGGACTATTACGAAATTCACTCGGATAAATTGTGTCTTTATTAATCATTATTTCTTTTTTTATTTCGGCTGGTCTTTTTGTAAGAATAATTACCCGATCAGCAAAGGTTATGGCTTCGGCTATATCATGAGTAACAATAATCGCACTTTTATGATTATTTTTGATTTCCTGGTGAACATCATCACTTATCGTTAAACGAGTTTGATAATCAAGGGCACTGAATGGTTCATCTAAAAGATAAATATCGGGTTCTATTAACATGGTTCTAATAAGGGCTAAGCGTTGTTTCATTCCTCCCGATAAACTTGCAGGATACTTATCTTTAAAACTAAATAAATCATATTTATTTAGTAAATTATCTAAGATGTCATTATTAATGGTTTTTTGTTTAATTTTTAATCCAATTAACGCATTTTCTTTAACGGTTAACCATGGAAATAGACAATCATTTTGTAACATGTATCCACAATTAATATTATCATGCTTTATGATGTCTCCAGAACTTGGTGGAGTAATTCCTGCAATAATGGATAATAAACTTGATTTACCACAGCCACTTGAACCTACGATGGCAATTATCTCTCCCTTATTTACTTCAAAACTGACATTATTAATAGCGATAATCTCACCTTTTTTAGTATGATAATTTTTTTTAATTTGATCTAATCTAATTAAATAGTTCATTCCACATTCTTAATCAGAGCTTGATAATTTGGGGATTCTTTTATTAGATCATTTTTCAATAGCATATCACCTAAATTTTGGAAATCAGCTTCAGGTATAAAGGTGTTACTATACCAAGAATCAGCTTGTTTATAGTTGTTTATAATTCTTTCTAAATCATTAATTGAACTATCTGGAAATTGATCGATAATAACGTTAGCGATATTTTTAGCATCATTATTTTTTACATATTCTAATCCCTTATTAATGGCATTACTAAAATTTATTAAGATATCATGATTATCATTATAATAACTTAATAAAGTATTAAATGCAGTATATGGAACAGTACCTGAATATGTTCCAACACTAGCCATAATATGACCAAATCCTTGTTTTTCTAATAAAGTTGCATTTGGTTCAAAGAGATTAACATAATCACCAGTACCACTAATAAAAGCACTAGCTAAATTAGCAAACTCTACTGAGTAATCTAAAGAAACATCAGTTATTTCTTCGTTATCTAAGGCATTAATAAAATTTAATGCTGGCATTCCCCCTAAACGACCAACTAAAACCGTTTTATCCTTTACGTCTTCTAGTTTAAAATCAGGATTATCTTCACGACTAACAATAAATTGGCCATCCCTTTTAGTTAAGCCAGCAAAACTTATTAGATAGTCTTTTTCGCCCCCTTCATAAATGTATATGGTACTTTCGGGACCACAAAAACCGATTTCTACATCCCCGGATATTACGGCAGCACTAACTTTGTCAGCACCAGGGGTGAGTATAAGTTCGATATCAAGACCTAAATCATTAAAATAACCATTTTCGATGGCTACATAAAGTGGTGCATAAAAAGCACTATGAGTTACTTCGGCAACTCTAATTTTAGTTAAATCTGAATTATCTTCTTGGTTATAAAAGTACACTGATATTGAACTAATTATTACTATTAATAATGATAATATACTAATAATAATTTTTTTCATCATATTCCTCCTTACGTTACATAGATATTATATGTATTGGAAAAAAAATGGTTAAGGTTAAAACCTACTTGACAAAGTATTATCTTTACGATAAACTATGGGACGTGCGCTAAAAAAAGGGGAGAAATTTATGCCAAGATATGAATTAGATTGTCTTTATGAAGATTTAATCGTAAATAATAATTATAATGAGTTAGTTTTAAAAAAATTAATTACTTATTATGATAATTTAGGAATATCAGAATATTACATTGTAAAAGCAATGGAAGACTTAAATTGTGATGTATTGTTCGCCACCCAATTAGTATATAGTTTATTAGAAGATGCCATTAAAATGGGTAGTAAACTAAACATTTATGGGACGGCAAGAATAATATATACCAGAGATTACATTGAACGTCAATTTAATAATTCCTTAATTAATACGATTATTAAAGATTACATGAAGAAAAAAAATTATGAATTAAAAGAAGTTTCTAGTTATACTTACTAGAGACTTTTTTTATGATAAAAACACGCGCTTTTTCTTTACATTCAATTTTGTCTTTGTTATAATTTATATTAGAGAATAAGATAGGAGTGGTTTACTGTGATAGAAAGAAAAATGTTATCACTAGAAACAACAGCACTATTAGATAAGCTTTATAATTTACGAGGCGAAGATAGTGTCATTTTAGTAGAAATGGATAAGCAAAAAAGTAAGGCAGAGGAGACTAAAACTCGCACTAGCGCTGAAAAAATAGAGCTTCAAGGACGGATAACGGATTTAGAAAATGATCATACTAATTTAAATACGCAAGGAGAACGACTAGCAGATTTATTATCTAGTATTGATCGTAATGATTATAGTACTGTTTTAGATCGCTTAGAAATTGATTTTGAACCAGTAAGTTTAAAAGATAAATTAGATCAATTACTTCCAGAAACAATTAAAAAAGTGGAAAATGAAATTGAAGAAGCGAAACAAAAACTAGCTACTGTAGAAGATGAAATGATGAGTGCTGAAACTACTATTCAAGAATTAGGAATAAGAAAAGACCAAGCAACATCTAATCAATTACATTTAAATGAATACTTTAATTTAGCTTTAAATGGTAATATTAGTATTACGAGAGATGAAATTACGGCTTTATTAATTGAATTAAATTTAAGTGAAGATGAAGCACGTGAAGGAGCAAAATTACTTATGTTCCCTGAAGATGCTTTGTATGAATATGATCGTCGTTACAGTAAAGAACCACAAACTGGTAAATCTATTTCTGAAGTATTAGCAGAAGCAAATGCGGCTGTTGAAGAAAAAGAGGAAACGGTTGTTGAAAATAATGTAATTGAAGAAGAAAGTAACACAGAAGAATCATTTGAAATTGCAGATATTGATAGTGAAGAAATTACCAATGAAGAAATTGAAGAAGAAGTTGTCGTAAATGATGAAGAACAAGCAGATGAAAATACTGATTTTGAAGAGAGTATTAATGCTTCTTTAAGTGATGATTCTAGTGAAGAAATAAAAAAGATTTTAGCCGATCATAATATTGACTTCTTAGATATAAGTAGTGATGATATGGCTAAGATAGTAGATAATTATGATGGTGAAATCATTAAAAATAATATTGAAACAGTAAAAAAACATAGTATTGATACTGATATGTTAGTAGACAACGTTTCATTATTATATGATAAAGAATTAAGCGATAAGATTAATTTACTGATAAGTGTTGGAAAAGAACCATTAGATATTTATTTTAACGCTAAAGTATTAGTGAAATATGATTTTAAAGGTTTATCTGATGCAATTGAATTATTAAAGGAAAATGGATTAGAACCAAAAAAAGTTCCACTTATGGCTTATTAATATATGGAGGTATATAATGACTTATATTGAATATCAAAAAATATTAAAATTTTTGGAAAATAACAAGGTAAAATTATCTCCGGCGGATCAAAAATTTGCTGAAGCTTGTTTAATACGAGTTACTTATGATGATGTAGTTACAAATTTTGATTTGTTAGTTAATAACGAATTTAATGTTCTTCGTAAATCAAAAGTATCATTACTAAGAATTTTAACTGCTAATCCAGAGGTATTAGAAGCTGCAATTGGTGCTTTACCTAAAGATGATCGTAGTTTAAGAAGCTTAAGAACATTTTATGATAAAGGTAAAGTAATAATTAATAACAAACCAAGTATATATGATGAAACTAGTGAAGTATCTTTTGGAGGACGTTAATGAAGTATTTAGAAGAATTGGGGTTTACAAAGGAACAAATAAAAACTATTAATGATGGAATATCTGATGTAATTATTGAAGCAATAAAGGATAATAAGCCATTAATAAAAGTTAATTTAAAATATTTAGAAGATTTAGGAGTAACAAATTATCGAGAAATATTTGTTGAGTATTATGAAATCTTCTTATTAGAGCCATCAGCTTTTAGAGGAATTTTTGATCGCTATGATACTGAATCATTAATTCAAAAATTAGCTGAAGATATAAGGGTAATCGAATTTTTATAGAAATCAGGTGAGGGTTTATGGATGATTACGATAAATTTGAAAAAGCAAAGAAAAGAAGTTTAAGTAAAGCACCATTCAAAGTCGTTGTTAAAAACATTGAAGATGTCTTAGATAAACGTAAATTAGCTGGACTGATGGTTACTTTTTCATTAGTTGTTGGAGCTTCTGTAGCTATTATTGGATGTAATAATGGTGGTAAAACCAATGAAGAAAATACTATTATTTCTGAAACTATCACTTATGGTGAACTAAATTATGATTTTGATTTGACGGCAGAAAATATAATAAATAGTGGAGATATCAACAAAGGTATTTATGAATTTTGTAAAGAAGATGAACATTATATTTTAGGAAATAGTAATATTAATGCTTTAATCTATGTTTTACATGAAAAAGGAGCCATAAAAGCAAGTAATTTTGATGAGTTTTTAAGTCTTAATGGTTATGAATCAAAAAAAGATTTTATGGAAGACTATGAATTAAAAGATAAAGAAAATGATAATTATGGAGTTAAACAATGAGTAAAGTATGTATGATTAATTTTATGGGTATTGATTATCTTATCTTAAAACGAATTGAAGAATATATTTATTTAGTAAATCCTGATGATGCAACTGATTTCTTTATAAAAAAAATTATCAAAACCAATGATGGTGAAAAAATAATGGAATTATCTGATGAGTTGGAGTTTGACAAAGCCCTATTAATGTATCAAAAAGATGTGAAACTATAAGGAAACTTATAGTTTTTATATGCTAATTTTGGTATAATATAAATAGGAACTGGTGATGTTATGAACAACTTAAATGAAGCCCAAGAAAAGGCCGTTAATATTCTTGATGGTCCTTGCTTAGTGGTGGCTGGAGCTGGCAGTGGAAAAACTAGTGTCTTAACTAATCGAATCAATAAATTAATTGAAAATGGTATTCCAGATTATGAAATTCTTGCTATTACATTTACTAATAAAGCAGCTAAAGAAATGAAACAACGATTAAATAATTTAAATCCTAATAACCGTGTTTTTCTAGGTACTTTTCATAGTCTTGGCTTAAGAATTATCAAAGAAAACTATGAATTACTCGGATTAACATCTAATTTTACTATTATGGATAGTGATGATTCATTAAGTATTATTAAAAAAATATTAAAAAATAAAGGCTTAGATCCTAAAGTTTATAGCCCAAGTTACATAAGAAATCGGATTAGTTTTATTAAAAATGAAATGTTAAGTGATGCAGAAGTTAGTACTTTTTTTAATACTCCACCAGAAAAAATAGCATATTCTGTTTACTTAGAATATAGTAATACATTATCAAAAAATAACTGTGTTGATTTTGATGACTTATTGAAATTACCAGTTTTATTGTTTTTAAAACATGACAATATTTTAAACCACTATCAAGAGAAATATAAATATATCTTAATTGATGAGTATCAAGATACTAACGAAGTACAATATAAACTCTCTAAATTACTGGCTAAGAAATATCAAAACATTTTCGTTGTTGGTGATTCTAATCAAGCAATATATGGATTTAGATGGTCTAATTATAAAAATATATTAAATTTTGAACGAGACTATCCTAATTGTGAAGTTATAACTTTAGACCAAAATTATCGTAGTACTAAGTATATTTTAGATACTGCTAATGCGGTAATTAAAAATAATAAAGAACGAAAAGATTTTGATTTAAAAAGCAATAATGGAATTGGGTTTAAAACAAAGTATATGCGAAGCTATGATGAAAAGCATGAAATAACTCAAATAATTGATGAAATAAAAAGATTATTAAATAGTGGCTTTATGAAAAAAGATATCGCCTTATTATATCGTACTAATGGTCAAGCACGTATTTGTGAAGAACAATTTATTAAAGCTAATATTGCCTATAAAGTAGTAGGAAGTTATTACTTTTATCAACGTAAAGAAATAAAAGATTTATTATGTTATCTGCGATTAATTGCTAATAAAAATGATAATGTAAGTTTAAAACGAATTATAAATGTTCCAAAAAGAAAAATAGGGGAAACTAGTGTTAATAAACTGGAAGAAAAAAGTATTATTGATAATACTAGTATGTATGATGCTTTAAGTACTGATAAAGAATTAGAATTTAAAATGGTTATTGATGATTTAACTACTAATGCGAGTAATAAATCATTAACTGAATTAATTGATTATGTCCTTGAAAAAAGTGGATTAAGAGATGAATTATTAAGTCAAAACAGTTTAGAAAATGAATTACGACTTGATAATTTAGAGGAATTTAAAAGTATCACTGCTTCTTATGAAGAACAAACTGGAAATGTTAATTTATTAGATTTCTTAGAAGAAATAAGTTTAATAGCAGATATAAGTGAACATAAAGATTATGATGATGCAGTTACATTAATGACTATACATAGTGCTAAAGGATTAGAATTTGAAGTAGTATTTCTAATTGGGATGGAAGAATCAATCTTTCCTCATGCCAATAGTTTACTAGAAGAAAACGGTATTGAAGAAGAACGTCGTCTTTGTTATGTCGGAATGACAAGAGCCAAAAAAAGATTATATTTAACAAATGCTAAAAGAAGAATCTTATACGGTAAAGAACAAATTAATTTACCATCACGATTTATTAAAGAAATAGATCCTGATTTACTTGATATAGTAAATACCCAAATGGAAGACAAACCGATAATTAATAAAGCATCAATTTATTCTAGTACCGAAGATTATCTTGTTGGTGATCGGGTTATGCATACCATGTATGGAAGTGGTACAATAATAGAAATATCAGGAGACTTTGTATCTATTGCATTTAATAAAAATATTGGTATTAAAAAGATTATGAAAGCACATAAAAATTTAAAAAAGATTAGTTAGGAGGAAATATGGAAACAAAAGCTCGAATAGCTTATTTAGTCGAAGTATTAAATCAGGCAAATGAAGAATATTACATGTTTGATAATCCCACATTATCAGATAATGAATATGATAGTTTAATGAAAGAATTAGAAGAATTAGAACAGAATAATCCCTCATATGTTTTAGCTAATTCACCAACTAAAAGAGCAGGAACCATTGTATTAAGTAAGTTAGATAAAATTACTCATAAAACGCCAATGATTAGTTTACAAGATGTATTTAATGAAGAAGAAATAGTAGATTTCTTTAATCGGGTTAATAAAGAAGTGCCGAATGCTACTTATATATGTGAATTAAAAATGGATGGTTTAGGTGTTAATCTAACCTATGATGATGGAAAATTAATTTCTGCTGCTACTAGAGGAGACTCTATTACCGGAGAAAATATTACTCATAATGTCTTAACGATTCCTTATTTACCGGTTACTTTAACTAAAGAAGTATCCCTTGAAGTACGGGGAGAAATATATATGCAAAAAGAAGTTATGGAACAGTTAAATGTTAAGCGAGTTAATGATGGCCTAGAACCATTTCAAAATCCCCGTAATGCCGCAGCAGGTAGTGCTAGACAACTAGATAGTAGTATCGCTAAAAAAAGAAAACTAGATTTATTTTTATATCATATGCCAGTAACACCTAAAAAAACTCAAGAAGAAACATTAAATTATTTAGAAGAATTAGGTTTACCAGTAAATAGTAATCGGCGAGTAGTTAAAAATTTACAAGAATTATTAGAATATATTAATGAATACACTATAATTCGCGATACGCTTCCTTATGAAATAGATGGAATAGTAATTAAAGTTAATGAAATTGAATATCAAAGTATTTTAGGCAGTACTGCTAAGTATCCTAAATGGGCAGTAGCTTATAAATTCCCGGCTAAACAAGTAATTACTAAATTAAATGATATAATTTTTACCGTTGGTAGAACTGGTCAAATAACTCCCAATGCCGTATTAGAACCAATTAAAGTAGCAGGTAGTACTATTAGACGGGCTACATTACATAATGAGAATAATATTACTATGAAAGATTTACATATTGGAGATTATGTTTATCTTCATAAAGCTGGTGATGTTATTCCCGAAGTAATTGGTCCAGTACTAGAACGACGAACTACTAGTATTAAAGAATTTAAGATGATTACTAATTGTCCAATATGTAAGACAAGTTTAGAAAAAAGTGCTAGTGAAATAGATTATTTCTGTCCTAATTTACATTGTCCGGCGAGAAATATTGAAAAATTAATTCATTTTGTATCCCGTAATGCTTTAAATATTGATGGTTTAGGTGAACGGATCATTGAAGATTTTTATAATATGAAAATAATTAAGAATTATATTGATATTTTTAATTTAAAAAATGATCGTAAGCAATTAACTGAATTAGAAGGATTTGGTAATAAATCAATTGATAACTTACTTCTTGCTATTGAAAACTCAAAAAAGAGTAGTTTGGAGCGCTTAATATTTGGATTAGGTATTACTGGTATTGGTACTAAAACAGCTAAAATACTAGCTCAAAAATACCTAACAATCGATAATTTAATTAATGCTTCATTGGAGGAACTAACTAATATCTACGATATTGGTAATGTCCTAGCAGAGAATATCTATAATTACTTTAATGATAAAGCAAATATCATGATTATTAATGACTTGAAAAAGATTGGTCTAAATATGACTTATTTAGGAGAAACTATTACTTTTCATGACTTATTTAAAGATAAGAAATTTGTAATTACTGGTACTCTAAGTAATATGAGTCGTGATGAAATAAAGCATTTCATCGAATTACATGGTGGTAGAACTATTGATAGTGTCAGTAAGAATACTGATATAGTAATAGTAGGGGATAATCCTGGTAGTAAATATGATAAAGCCATTAATTTAAATATTGAAATATGGAATGAAGAAAAGTTTAGTGATGTATTAGAAAGTATAGAAGAATAGAAATAGCTATTCTTTTTTATTTACAATAAATTAATTAAATACTATAATTATCATAGTAGGAGATTAACATATATGAAAAAGAAATTTATAGTAACTTTAGGCGTTATGTTATCACTAATTATTATTGCCGGTTCATCATATGCTTATTATCAAATTAATCCAATAGGTGAATCTAGTGATGTAGAAATAGTAGCTAAAGATCTAAAAGTAAAGTATTCTGATGGTCCAGAAATAAATGTAGATGATTTTTTGCCCGGTGGTAGTGTAGTTAAAACCTTTAGTATTGAAAATGAGGGAACAGAAGATATCAATTATGCCATAAACATTGAAGATATAACCAATGATTTTATATATAAAGGTGATATCCTTATTACATTAACTAGTAATTATGTAAGTGGTCATATTGAAGATATTTCTTTTCCAAGTCGTAATCGAACAATCTTAAAAAATTTAACCATCACTCCAAATGAAACTCATAGTTATACAATGACGATTGAATTTATAAATGATGGTGATCAATCAGAAGATATGAATAAAACAATATCTGGTAAAGTTCAAGTAATTGAAAATGCTAACGCCTTAAAACCATGTGAAATGACTAATGATGTTAATGGTAATGGAGTAGCTGATATAGGTGATGAAGTAACTTGTGACTCTGAATCATTTTATGTATATGATAATACTGGAGACAACTTAAAAATGCTTGCTAAGTATAATTTGTATGTAGGTGATGAGTATTCTTTATCAACTGGTATCAGAAAACAATATCAAAATTTTTCTGGAATTCAAAATAGTGAAATGAGAGGATATATTGTTAACGATGATATAAGAAAGGGGACAACAAGATTTTCTGTTATATCCAATGATTATGAAGGTAGTGATGTTAAATCATATGTGGAATTCTATGAATCATATCTTAATATCAATTTAGGTGTAGTTAATACCGCATATTTATTATCTTCTAATGAAGCAAATAGCCTTGGTTGTTCTCCCTTATCTGTATGTGTAAATTCGCCATATTCTTGGTTATTTACATCAAGTTATTGGTTAAGTGACGGCGACAATAATGATCAACATTATTTTATTCGTAATAATAAGCAATTATTTATGACTAAATATTCATATATAAATAATGATGGTGTCCGTCCAGTTATAACCATTGCTAAAAATTTAGTTTAGATAGCATGTTGCTATTCTTTTTTTTACTATTTTTTGGTATAATTACTATGTTTGAAAGAGGGAAGTAATATGGCTAAAAATAATAGTTATCATTATGATGCATTTATCAGTTACAGACATAGTGAATTAGATAAATATGTTGCTGAAACTCTACATCATTTATTAGAAACATATAAATTACCAAAAAGCATTAAAGAAAAATATGGTATAACCAGAAATGGCATTAATCGGATATTTCGTGATCGAGAAGAATTACCACTTGCTAGTAATTTAGAGGATCCAATTATTGATGCCCTAAAAAATAGTGATTATTTAATCGTTATTTGTTCACCACGCTTAAAAGAATCGATGTGGTGTAAAAGAGAAATAGAAACTTTTATTGATTTACATGGTAGAGATCATGTATTATCGGTTTTAATTGAAGGTGAACCAAAGGACTCATTTCCTGATGAACTACTATATAGTTATGAATTAGTTAAAGGCAAGAAAGTAAAAAAATGTGTTGAACCACTAGCAGCTGATGTCAGAGGGAATAATAAAAAAGAGGTTAAAAAACTGATTAAAGCAGAGATGTTACGTCTTTTAGCACCTATTTTTGATTTGAATTACGATGATTTAAAACAACGACATAAAGAAAGAAAACAAAAACAACTAGTAGCATTGATTTCTAGTATTTGTATATTTTTATTAATATTTAGTATTTATACTACTTCAATGGTTCTAATTATTAATCAACAAAAAAATATGTTGCGTACTGATCAAGCCAGTAATTTAGCCAGAGAAGCGAGCGAATTATTAAAAAAGGATGATCGTAAGAATGCTACTCATAAAGCATTAATGGCTTTAACCTCTTATAAAGGGGTAAAGATGCCTTATACTAGTGATGCTGAATATGTATTATCAGATAGTCTTAATGTGTATGACATTGGTAGAAGTAGTGAAGCTTTATACCAATTAGATACTAAAGGAGTAATTAATAATTATCAATTAAGTCCGGATAAAAACTTATTATTAACATATGATAATTCAAATACTTTAACTTTATGGAATATTAAAAAAGGAACTATTATCTTAAGTGTTAATGATATATCAGCACTCGGATTTGATACCAATAATTATGCATTCTTTGGAAATGATTATTTTATGTATGAGAGTTTAGATAATACAATTAATATTATAAGTATTAAGGATAAAAAGATTAAAAAAAGTATTAAATTAGACAGTCTAGTGGCTTTAAATGCTAGTGATGATGGTAAATTTTTTGCCCTTACAAATCAAGAAGATATTACGATTTATAATAATGAATACAAAATAATTAAAACCATTAAGGGTGATAAAACGAAAGACATACTAACTAATTTTTATTTCTTTAATGAGTATTTATTATATGCTACGGGGGATAATGGTTTTGATAATTTAGATAAATTTGGTTCTCTAGCGATAAATATTATAAATCTTGAAAATATGAATATAGATAAATATGAAGTGTCTGGTAAATATTTAAAAAGCCTTGATATTAAAGACAATAATGTATTCTTATTAACGGCTGATTCAGCTAAATTAGATTATCAATCCCATTTAATTAGTATTAATTATAAAACTGGTAAATTAAATTATGAGAAGACTTATAATAATGAATTTGCTACTAAAATGGTAGTATCAAGTAGTACTAATTACATCGCTATTGCTTCAAGTTTTTTTGTTCACTTAGTAAATAGTAATAATGGTGATATTGTTAATGATTCACCAATTGGTGAATCAGTTGTAGGTATTATTCCATCTAAATCTGGAGATATGTTTTTAGCTTTTTCTCGTTCTGGAGAAAATTTCATTATTGATACTAAAACATATAATACCACGACGATAAAATCATTATTTAAATTTAATGCCGGAAGTTATAACGAAATAAGTTTATCCACTGCCGGATACTTAGGAGTAGTATTTAATGATAACCGGGTAATTGTTTATAATTATTATGATAATCAAGATTTAAAAGATATTAATAAAAAAATAAGTACTCCAGAATATTTGTCATATAGTGAGATCAAAAAACTAGCTGAAGATTTAGATCTAGAAAAAAAGAATTTAGTAACTGGGATAGTAGAAGAAAAAGACTTAGCCTATGTTAGTTATACTGATAAAACACTAGATATTATTAATACTAAAAATAATGAAGTAATAAATACGATTAATGATCTAACATGTGATATTACTTACTACTATGGAAAAACTAAAGATGGAAACATCATTGTTGGGGGTAGTGGATATGGTTATATTTTAAATAAGAATTATGAAAAAATTGCTGAAGTAGAAGGTTTAGTTGGATATGACAAAGAAAAGAATTGTTTATATATTAGTAATAATAGTAAAACATATCAATTACCAATTAAATCAACTAAAGAATTAATTGAGATTGCTAAAAAAATGACTGAGTGCTATTAACAAAATAATAAAACCATGTTATAATTACGTCGTAAAGAGGGAATCAAATGAAAAAGAAGTTAATTATTTTAGGGGTTGTGGCTTTAATTATTGTTTTATTAAATGCGATTTATTATAGTTTTATTTATCATAAACCAATTGATTCGGAAGTATTAAACAAAATTAAAGCTAAAAAATTAATGATCGTTGCTCATCCTGATGATGAAATTATTTGGGGTGGAAGTCATTTAATTGATGACGAATACTTTGTTGTATGTTTAACAAATGCGAATGATGAAGTACGAAGTGAAGAATTTAAAAAAGCGATGGCTTATACTAATGATGCATATATAATGCTTGATTATCAAGATAGATTTATGGATAAAAAAAGTCGTTGGACAATTGAACAATTCTTTATTAAGCGTGATTTAAAACAAATAATTAACTTAAAAAATTGGGAAGAAATAGTAACTCATAATCCGGATGGGGAATATGGACATATTCAACATAAATTAACTAGTAAATATGTAACAAAATATGCTAAAGATAAGAATTTATTATATTTTGGTTATTACTATGAAAAAGAAATTCCTAATAATGTAAGTACTATTCCGGATATTAATTATCAAAAAAAGATTACTGACTTGGTAGAAATTTATAAGTCACAAAAGATTTTAAAACCTTATGGTCAAATGTTAAACCATGAAAGTTGGGTTAGTTATGAGGACTGGGAAAAAAACCAAACAAAATAAATATTTAGATATTTTTGCGATAGTATTTTTTGCTATCGTTTTTAGTATGGTATATTTTATCTTAACTAATGAAAATTACTTGTATGGTTCTACTATTGATTGGCAAAATCAACATTATGTAATACCAGAATACTTTCGTAATTTATTTTATCAAACAAAAGATATCTTTCCATCACTTGCAATGCATCTTGGAAGTGGCCAAAATATATTTTATTTTGCCTATTACGGCTTATATAGTCCTATTATTTTAATATCATATTTATTACCCAATGTTAGCATGATTGATTATATTACTTATAGTACAATAATTCTTGCTTTTAGTAGTGTAGTATTATTTTATTTCTTTTTAAAAAAGCATCAATTTAATTTTTTGACGCGATTGGTAGTAACTACCTTATTTATGTGTGCAGGTCCAATTTTATACAATACTCATCGCCAAATTATGTTTATTAATTACATGCCTTTTTTAATATTAGGGTTATATGGAGTAGATAATTATTTCAGTAAGAAAAAGAACTTATTATTAGTAATTAGTTTCTTTTTATTAATCATGACATCTTTTTATTTTAGCGTTAGTTCAGCCTTTATTTTAATTATTTATTTTACATATTTATATCTTAAAAATAATGAGTTATTTAAATTTAAATCTTATATGATAGAACTATTAAAATTTAGTCTTTCATTTGTTATTGCCTATTTATTAGCATCATTCTTACTTTTTCCAACTTTAAATTGTTTACTTGAAAGTCGTGGCGGTACTAATAATATTCATTTGATTAAATTATTTATTCCGATGATTAGGGGAAAGAATATAATCTATAATTTCTTTGGAATGGGTGTAACTGCTATTACCCTAATTGGATTAATATATACCACCATAAAAAAAGAAAAAGCATCCCGTTTTTTAGGAATTACGATTCTTTTGTTAGCCTATTTACCGATTGGAGCTTATTTATTAAATGGAACTTTATATACTGATCCTAAATCATTATATCCTTTAATTCCATTGTTACTCCTATTTACTGCCCCTTTTATTAATGATGTTATTTATGGAAAAATTGATTTTAAAAAATTAGTTTATATAATAATTACAATATGTCTATTATCATTTAATCTTTTTTTAGTAATTGATTCTTTAGTATTATTATTAATATTTTATCTTACTAAGAAACACTTATATATTCGCACTAGTTACATTATATTATTAAGTATATTATATTTAGTTGGGGTAAATATGAGTGATACTTTATTATCCCGAGATAATTTTCAAAAAGAAAATACTTTTGTTAGTACACACTTTTTTGATGAAGTAGATAAAAATAATATTTATCGAACCAGTAACTTAATTCATCCTTATAATAATTTTAATAAAATATATAGTGATAAACAGTATTTAACTACCATGTATAGTTCTAGTAGTAATAAATTATATAATAATTTTTATTTTGATTTAACTGCCAATAATATACCATATCGAACAAGAGCAATGATGATGGCATCAACTAATCCATTATTTCAAATGTATATGGGAGAAAAATATATAATTAGTAATAAAGAGAGTATTTTTCATGGTAAATTAATAAATCAAGAAAAAAATATTAAATTATATGAACTTGAAAATACATTACCAATTGGTTATGCTACTAGTCATTTAATGAAAAATAGTAATTATGATACTTTAAGTTATCCCGATAATATTTTAACTTTACTCGGAAATGTTATTACTCCTGATAGTGAACAAAATAAAGTTAATATTAATTATGATATGCCTTTTTATACTATTAATAAGACAAGTAATGTGGTAATTAATAATAGTCATCGTAATATTGATGTATTGGCTAATAACAAGGGTTATATGAATTTGGCACTAGATATTGAACCACAAGATAAAATAATTTTGGTTCGGTTTACCAATAAACGATTACCAGAAAATAAAGATGAAGAATATAGTATTAAAGTAAATGGGATAAAGAATCGTCTAAGTGCTGTTAACTGGAAGTATTTTAATCATAATAAAACTTTTAACTATGTACTATATAATACTAATAATTTAAAATTCGAATTTACGAAAGGATCATATTATTTAAGTGATTTAGAAATTATTGTTATTGATTATCAAGAAGTAATTAGTAAAATGAATGATATAGATCCTTTTATCTTTGATAAAGAACGTACTTTAGGTGATATATATGAAGGTGATATAAAGGTTACTAATGAAGGATATTTTAAATTATCTATTCCATATGATAAAGGTTATAAAATATATGTAAATGACGAATTAACTGATTATGAAGTAGTTGATAAAACCTTTATTGGTTTTAAAGTTTCACCTGGTAATTACCATATAAAAATTGTTTATGAAGCCCCTTATTTAAAACTGGGTGTAATTACATCCTTAGTAAGTTTAACTTTATATATTATAACTATCATTATTACACGAAAAAAACCACATTAGTGGTTTTTTAAATTATTTAGTATATTCTAACATGTATTCGATTAATAAACCGTATCCACTATCAAAGTCATTATTAATAGCATGACTTACAGCTCCAACTAATAAACCATCTTGTAATATTGGTGAACCACTCATTCCTTTAATAATACCATTAGTATTATTAATTAATTCTGGATCTGTGATATCAAAAGAAATTTGTGTTTCATTTTTATCTAAATTTAATTTAGTAATTACGATATCATAACTTTTTACAACATCATCTATAGTAGTAACTATTTTTGCATTTCCAAGGTGGATATCTTGTTTATTTCCAACTGGTACTAATTGCATATTGTTAGTTGCACTAACACTACCATATATACCATATTCATTTGCAGTAGTAATTTTACCAAAAGCTAAACCAGCTTTACTAATAAAACGACCAACACTATTAATTGTACTAGGGATAATACCAGTAATTTTATTTTGATTTACGGTACCTAAGAAATCATTACTTAAAGTAGTATTAGTTAAAATACTATGTCCAACCGCTGCATATTGTAAATTATCAGGATTAATATAAGTAAGTGTGGCATTACCAGATATTGAATTTCTTCCCATAATCTCTTTTAAAGTAGCTACACTAACTGTTTCACTTAAAATATTATTATTACGTTTAAAAGTAACTAGAACATTATCAGTGGCAATATCATTAATATACTCGTTAATATTAGTATTTCCTAAAATATTATTATTAATGGCATAGATATAATCGCCAGTTTCTAAAACATCACTGTCTTTTGTTGCAATGAGACCACTAGCAACCATATTTATTTTAATGGATTGTCCACCTAAATAAACATAATCACGAATACTAGTTTCATAAGCATAACTAGTTGTATTGATTTTGATTAGTCCTAAAATAGCTAAGATGATGAATAATAGTGCAATTATTATTTTGGACACTAAAAATATTCTTTTAACCCCTAACATATTTACTCCCCCTGAGTACTATGTATTTTAGCATATTAAAGAAAAAATGTCAAGTAAATGTATAATATTTTCTTTTTTGTCAAATTGTTGTTGCTTTTTTGTCATTTTGTTATCAAATTGAATGTTAATTGAATTACAACTCGTTTTGTAGTATAATTATCTATACTTATGGAGGCAAAAAAATGAAAAAATTATGGCATCAAAATCGCATATTTATTATCTTAATGACTATTGTGATAGTTTGTTTTATTGTGATGGGTATATTCTTATTAAAATTGTTTTTTTCCGGTAATGATTCTAAATATGGTGATCGTTTAGAAGATGTTGAATCAATCGTTGTGGATGATAAATTAATTAATAAAGTAAATAAGAAAATGATGGAAGATACAAGTATTACTACTGCTAAAGCTAATGTATCAGGTAAAATAATATATGTAACACTTAAATTTAATGGCATCTCAAACTTAAGTGAAGCTCAGGGTAAAGCGGTTACTGCAATGAATGAATTTGGTGAAGAAATAGGCAAAAAATACGATTTTCAATTCATTTTATTACAAGATGCAACTGATAAAAGTGAAGAAATAAAAATTATGGGTAGTAAAAATGTCAGTGGGTCAGGTATTATTTGGAATAATAACAATGTTTTAACAGAGAGTGGAGTATAACAAATGAAAAGAAAATATCGTTTATATGGTATTATTGGTCTGGCTTTAATATTACTTGGCATAGGAACTTTTTATTCAATTCGTTTAATTACGGATAAAAATAAATTAACTACTGATGAAAAAAAGTGGATTAGCGATAACTTAAATAATATTCAAAATATCAATGTAATTGATGATTTAGATGTATTTGGCCTTAATGGTGTTGGTGTATTTTATGATTTTATTGATGATTTTAGTGGAAAATATAATCTAAAAGTAAATCCCATTACTTATAAAGAGAATGAACTTATTTCGGGAATTAGTTTTAAAAAAACTAATAATTATCGTAAAAATGATAATTTAATATATACTGATCATTATGTTGTAATTAGTAAAAACATGGTTAACATGCCTTTAATCGACGATTTAGCTAATAAAAAAATTGGTATTTTAGGTAGTGATGAAACAAGAATTAATGCTTATTTTCAAACGGTAGAAGATGTTAGTTTGAAAAGTTATGTAAGTATGGATGAATTATATAGCGCAATTAATAATAATACCGATATTAATTATGCAATTGTTCCCTTAAATGATAATATTAGTGAAATAATTGCTAATGATTTATATGTTTTATATCATTTAAGTGATTTAAATGTTTATTATATTTTAGATACTGATGATTCTCTATTTGGTAGTATTTTAAATAAATATTTTATTACTTATAAAGAGGATAAACTAGAAAAGACAATAAAAGAAAATCAGTATAATTTGTTTGTTAGTGCACTTAATCTATCTAGTGTTGAAATTGATAAAATAAATGCAGAAATCTATGAATATGGCTTTATTAATCAGTCTCCATATGAAATTATTGCGGGTGGTAATTATGGTGGCATAATAAGTTATTATATTAGTGAATTTAGTAGTTTTTCTAATTTAGAATTTCGGTTTACCAAATATAAAAATTTTACTCAATTTAAACAAGCAATAAGTGAAAAAGAAGTAGATATTTACTATAATTATTATGATTTGGAAACCCCTTATGCAACGGTTCCTACTTTAAATTATATAAATTACGAAGTAATCTCTAGTTTAAAAAATGAATTAGTATTAACCAGTTTAAATGGCTTAAAAAATTATGATGTTTATGCTTTAAATGATAGTAAGATAGCTGCTTATTTAAAAGATTTAGGAATAAATGTTATTACCTATAAAGATAATAAAGAATTATTTAAATTAAATCATAAAGATGCAATTATTGTTCTAGATAGCCATATATATGATTATTATCAAAAAGATAAATTAGATAAATACACTAGTCGTTTTAGTGGAGTTATTAATGATGTCTATAATTTTAAAATAAAAGATGATGATATTTTATTTAAATTATTTTATCATTATATTAATATAATTGATCCTAATGTTGCTTATAACGAAGGAATACTTAACCATACGGAATTATTAAAGACGGGATTAATTTATCGTTCTTTAGCCAAATATTTGTCAATAATTATCGTTCTATGGGGTTTAGTATGGTTAGTTAGTTATCGTTATCGAAAAAAAATTAAAATTGCTAAACGAATTAAGAAAGATGAAAAAATTCGTTACATTGATCAATTAACGTTACTTAAAAATCGAAATTATTTTAGTGAAAATATCGCTAGTTGGAATAAAAATACAATATATCCTCAAGGAATAGTCGTAATTGATTTAAATCGAGTACATGAAATTAATGATACACTTGGTTATGAAAAAGGGGATAAACAAATAAAAGCTGCTGCTAATATTTTGATCAAAACCCAACTTGATAATTCGGAGATAATAAGAACCGATGGTAATGAATTTATGGTCTATTGTGTTGGTTATTCAGAAAAACAAATAGTTAGTTATATTCGTAAGTTACATAAAGAATTTAAGTATTTGCCTTATGAATATGGTGCAACTATTGGAAAAAGTTTTATTACAAGTGAGTTAAAAAGTGTTGATGATGCTTTAAATGAAGCCATCGATGATATGAAAAATTTAAAAGAAGAAAATAAATAGGAGTATTATATGAAAGCAAGAGTAAAAGCCTTTTTTAAAAACTTTTGGAACGTTATTAAACGACCAGACATGGCGATATTACCAGGTCAACTTGCTTTCTTTTTAGGTTTATCAATCGTTCCTACTGTAACCTTGATTGGCTTTGTAGCAACTAGATTAAACTTATCAATGGATTTTATTTATTCTTTCTTATCAAAAACTTTTAATGCTGATATTGCTTCATTCATCGTTCCAACCCTTAGTGATGCACCAGGATTAAAATTTGTATTATATTTAATCTTAGGATATATTATTGCCTCTAATGGGGCAGCATCAATCATTGTTACATCTAATGCGATATATAATATTCCTAATGGTAATTACTTTAAAAGAAGATTAAAAGCTATTGTAATGACTTTCTTTTTGGTCCTATTATTTACGTTTATCTTAATTGTCCCTGTTTTTGGTGATAAGATTATTTTACTATTAGAATACATCAATATTTCTAGTAAAGTGACAGAAAATATTATTGTTACTTTTAATGTTTTAAAAGGACCCGTATCATGGTTTATTATGTTTTTATTGATTAAGATAATATTTACCATGGCGCCAGATCGTAAAATACCTAGTTCGTATGTTAATTATGGTGCTATTTTCACAACTGTTTTCTGGGTTCTAGTTACTATGGCATATTCCTTTTATATTAATGATGTTGCCAATTACAATTTATTTTACGGTGGTGCTGCCAATATCGTAATATTACTATTATGGGTATATTTATTATCATACATATTTGTTATTGGGATGGCCTTAAACTATCGGGAAGAAAAAATTAAACTGGAAAAAACCGGGCAAATAGAAACTAATAAATAGGTTATATTATTACTGTACACAACGGGTATTACTTATGTGTACAGTATTTTTTTGATATTAATCTAGTATTATATGTACTAACGATATTAAGAAGTAATACACAAAAACTAACTATTAAAAGTTAGTTTTTTGTTGTATAATTATGGTGGTGGTTAAGAATGGCATTTTATGGATATATTAAAACAGCAAATTATAAAAGATATACTAAAAAACTAAAAATAGTAGCTAAGAAATATCATAAAAATTATTTATGGTTACTAATCGATACAGTATATGCAGTTAATCGTTATGGAATTGGATTAACTGACTATTTAAATTATCAATTCTATTTAAAAAAGAAAAAAGAACGTTTAACTTATGCGGGGATTAAAATTCAAGATTATTTTTATGAAATTGTAAGTCCTAGTAAATATAAAGAACGTTATACTATTAAACCTAATTTTTTAAAAGAATTCAAACAATATACGAAGCGAGATTTTTTTGTTGCTGATGGGAAAAATATTAATGATTTAAAAAAGTTTTTAAATCATAAAGAGTTCTTCATGATTAAACCATATGATGGTTTAGGAGGAGCCGATGTTAGTAAAGTAAAGGTTAGTGAAATAGGTGATATTTTAGCCTTTTATCAAAAATTAGTTGATGAACACTTATTTTTAGAAGAACTCGTAATTCAACATGATGCTTTAAATAAACTATGTCCCGCCAGTGTTAATACGATTCGAATAATGACTTTTAATGACCATAATAAACCAACTATTTTATGGGCAGGATTAAGAATCGGTAATGGTATAAATAGTGTTGATAATTTTCATGCCGGAGGTATGAGTAGTGAAATCGATATTGATACTGGAGTATTAATTAATAATGCATTAGATAAAGATTTAATTGAATATGATAAACATCCTGTTACGAAAACTAAAATTAAAGGTTTTAAAATTCCTTATTTTAAGGAAGTAAAAGAAATGGTTTTAAAAGGGGCTTTAGAATCTGACAAAATATTAGTAGTGGGTTGGGATATAGCTATTACTCCATCTGGTCCAGTCGTAATTGAAGCAAATCGTCGACCTGGGTTTGATGTTGTTCAAGTAGCATCAAGAAGAGGACGAAAAGATATTATTGATGAGGTATTAAAAAAATGTAATAGATAGAATTTATTCTATCTTTTTATTTGGGAGTAAGATATAATATTTCTGGTGATTAAGAATGGATAATAATGTAATAAAAGCTTTAAGTGAAAGCCTAAATATCAAAGTAAATCAAATCGAATGTGTATTAAAATTATTAAGTGAAGGAGCTACTATTCCATTTATTGCTCGATACCGTAAAGAATTAACTGGGAATTTAGATGAAGATCAAATTCGTAGTATTGAAGAACAATACCGATATCAAAATAATTTATTTGAACGAAAGAATGATGTTATTAGGTTAATTGATGAAAAGGATCTACTAACGGAAGAATTAAAACAAAGTATTATTAATTGCAAAAAATTAACGGAAGTAGAAGATTTATATCGCCCATTCAAAGAGAAAAAGAAAACTAAAGCCACGGAAGCTATTAAGCTCGGTTTAGAACCACTAGCGAAAAAGATTATGTCATTTCCAACAACTGGTAATATGGAAAATCTATGTAGTGGTTATAACATGGATTACAAAGTGGCGTTAGAAAATGCTGGATATATCATAAGTGAATGGATTAGTGATAATGTATATTACCGTAAAATAATTAGAAGTTATTTATATCGAGAAGGGAAAATAACTAGTAAAATAAAAAAAGGGGCGGAAGATAGTTTAAAAACATTTAGTAACTATTATGATTTTTGTGAACATATTAAAACGATTAAACATTTTCGTGTTTTAGCTCTTAATCGAGGAGAAAATTTAAAAGTATTAAATGTCGGAATTGATTATGATTTAGCTACCATTGAAAATATGTTAGCTGATAAGATTATTAAAAATAAAACATCTTTTGTTGTGCCGTTTATTTTAGAATTTATTAAAGATAGTTTAAAACGATTAATTCTTCCTTCAATTGAAAGAGAAATACGTAGTGAATTAACTGAAGATTCAGAACTCCAAGCGATTGATACTTTTAAAATAAATTTAGAACATTTATTAATGACTAGACCAATTAAAGGTTCAAATGTTTTAGGTTTTGATCCAGCTTTCCGAACTGGTTGTAAGTTAGCAGTTCTTGATAAAGAAGGACGAATAAAAAAAATAGCTGTTATATATCCGCATGAACCAGTAAATGATAAACTTAATTCTGCGAAAACATTATTAGAATTAATTAATGAATATCATATAGATTTAATTGCTATTGGAAATGGTACTGCCTCAAGAGAAAGTGAATCTTTTGTGGCCGAAACGATTAAAAATACGAATTGTAAATATATCATTGTATCTGAAGCTGGTGCCAGTGTATATAGCGCTAGTAAAGAAGCCCAAAATGAATTTCCGGATTTAACCGTTGAAAAACGTAGTGCGATATCAATTGGTCGACGAATTCAGGATCCATTAGCTGAACTAGTTAAAATTGATCCGAAAAGCATTGGGGTTGGAGAGTATCAACATGACGTTAATCAAAAAACATTAGGGGAATCACTTGATTTTACTGTACTAAAGATTGTTAATAGTGTAGGAGTTAATGTTAACACCGCCAGTGAAGCAATTTTAAAATATGTTAGTGGATTAAATAAAAGTAGTATTAAAGCCATCCTTGATAATGTTCCCTTTACATCTCGAGAAGAGATTAAAAAATTAAAAGGAGTAAGTGCTAAAACCTTTGAACAATGTGCTGGTTTTTTAAAAATTGTTGATGGAATAAATCCACTTGATAATACCAAAATTCATCCAGAAAGTTATGAACTTACAAATAAACTATTAAAAGCATTAGCTCAAAATATAAATGATATTAATAGTGATGAATTTAAAGAAACGTTAAAGATCGTTAACCCTGAATCTTTAGCTGATGAACTTAATAGTGATGTGTATACCATTAGTGATATTATTAATGAATTATTAGCCCCTGGTTTAGATCCACGTGATAATTTAGAACAACCAACTCTTAAGAGTGATATTTTACATATTGAAGACTTAAAAATTGGTATGGAACTTGAAGGAACGGTTCGTAACGTTGCATCTTTTGGTGCATTTATTGATATTGGATTAAAAAATGATGGTTTATGTCATATCTCTAAATTAAGTAATAGTTTTGTATCTAATCCCCTTGATATCGTAAATGTCGGTGATATCGTAAAATGCTATGTTATTGATATTGATATTGAAACTAAAAAAGTAGGTTTATCACTTGTAGAAAGATAATTATTAAGATATAATAATATGTATTCAGGGAGGAATATATGTATAATTTAGAAGAATTAAATAATAAAGTAAATGAAATGCTTGGTAGAAATAAAGAATTAATAAATAAAAATGTGTTTTTTGGTGATAATACTTTAAATGTTGAATTATTAAAAGAATATTCTATCGAAGAAATAAGTAATGAATTAGGAAAATATATTATTCGTAAAGAGTACGATAAAATTAAAGAATTATTGTGCTTAAATGATAAAGAACTATCTGATAAAATAAAAAAAGCATTTTTATTATCTAACAAATTTAATATCACTTCTTATTTTTATGATGAAGTAAGTGATTTCATTTTAGAAAATTATGAATTAAATAAAGATTTATTTACTAAATATGTTATCGGTTGTAATAGAGAGAAATTATTAATTAGTTATGCTAAAAATGCCCAATTAGATAATGATGATGAAATAATTAAAGCAGTTATAGATATGGGTATTAATAGTATTGTTTCATATGCTATTGAAGTACCAAATGCTCCTTTAGAATTATTTGGTAAAGAACTAATAAATACTCAAAATAATGATGTTTATGAATTAATTCGTTTTATCTTATTTGTACCTAATATTCCTAATAATATTTTTAATCAAATAATGGAAAAAATATTTCAAATCAATGATGCTAAAGCTTTCATCTATATGTTAAAAAGCGATACTTATCAAAAATTAATATGTGATGAAATAATTTTTAATAGAATATGCGACGCAATATTATCTTCTGGAAGAGGTTTACTTATCTATGATTTAGCGACCTCAGTTAAAAATGTTCCAATGTCAAAAATAATTAAAGTATTAATTAATAATGAAGATATCGATACATTATATAAACTTATTACTCATGATAATATTTTTAATAGGGCTATTTCAAAGAATAAAATAGAGGCAAAATTAATTGAAGAAATAATTAATTTATTTGTTAAAGAAGCTAGTATTTATGATATTATTCAAATTAACAAAGTATTCCTAAAAGAAGATGAAATTTTAGCAAAATTAATTAATGCAAATAATTGTTCTGAAGAAGAAATTAGTGATTACGTTTCCCACAGTATAAAAAGATTAAATCCATTAAAAACATATGATTTATTAATTAATACTAATAGTATAATGGTTCTTAAAAAATTATATTCTGTGGTAATAAAGAATGATCAATTGCGTAAAAATGTAGTAACTAAAATAATTAATCATGAAAATCAATTATCTGCTTTAGATTTTGCTTTAGAATCTAGCACATTACCTGTTGATAGAAAAAATATTATTGACAATATAGATTTAATAAAATTATTTAGGATAATAAATAGAAAAAAAGATAATGAAGAAACAGTAAATTTTAAAAATAAAGAGTTACTTGCTATATGCCATAACAACTATTTAGAAATTTGTAATTTCTTTTATGCAAGTGCAAAATATAATAAAAAGAATAATACTGTACATGACAAACTATTAAAAGAATTCATAAGTTGTTCTATTTTAGAAAAAGATGGAATACTATTCTTACAAGTTTTTTATGATTATTTAATTGATCCTATTGGTAATCATGATAAGTTAGAAGAATTAACAAATGAGTATGAAACGCAAAAAGCTTTATTAAAAACCGATGTTAAGGAACCAAAAGAAAATAAAAGCTTATTAAAAAAAATGTTTAAGAAGAACTAGAATAATCTAGTTTTTTTTGTTCCTTTAGGGTATAATATAAATAAGAATTAAAGGTGACAAAATGAAGAAATTAAAAGCTAATCAAATAGCTGTATTTAGCGTATTTTTAATACTACTAGAAATTATTATTAGAGCATTACTATATAAAACATTTTTTGTAAGTGTTACATTATATACTATTGTTTTTTTAATCCCTTTATCATTTATCTTTATGTTGATTACCCTGTTACCAGTGAGAGTAAATAAAATTTGCTTTTATGTATTAACTAGTTTTTTTACCATATATTTTGCTTTCCAATACTGTTTCTATCATTTATTTAGTACCCCATTTAGTTTTACAACCATCGGCCTTGCTGATCAAGCAGTAGATTTTAGTAATGTGGTATTAGATACGATAATCGCTAATTGGTGGCAATTACTACTTATTTTTATGCCTTTAATTTTCGTCATAATATTTCATAAACACATTAATTTTAAAAAATATAATCTTCGTCATGGCATACTTTTTACTGGTATAATTCTCCTTAGTTATGGAGCTGGATTATTATGTTTATTAATTAATAAAAAAGAGCAATATTCGGCTTATAATTTATATTATAATGTGAATTCTGATATTGATAATTATAAAACTTTTGGGGTAATTACTTCAAGTCGTCTTGATATTAAAAGACTTATTTTTGGTTTTGAAGAAAAAATTATTTTAGAAGATTTAGAATTAAATACTAGTCCTACCATTATTGATCCTTTACTTCCAATAGTAAAAGGAGATAATAAAATAGATATTGATTTTGATGGACTTATAAGTAATACCAGTGATCAGACTTTAACTGGCGTGCATGAATACTTTAAAAATCAAGAACCAACTAATAAAAATCAATATACTGGTTATTATAAAGGTAAAAATTTAATCTTTATTTTAGCAGAAGGATTTAATAATATCGCGGTTAGTGAAGAGTTAACTCCTACGTTGTATAAAATGAGTAATAATTCATTTGTTTTTGAAAACTTTTATTCACCAGTTTTTTTAAGCACGATTGGGGGAGAGTTTCAAGCCGTTACAGGTTTAATTCCAAACCAAGAAATACTTACTAATTGGAAAAAGAATATGGTTAGTAATCCTTATGCTTTAGGCCATGCCTTTAATAAGATTGGATACAATACTCAAAGTTATCATGATTGGACTTACACATATTATGCTCGAAATAAATATATGCAAAATATCGGATTTAATAATTATTTAGGCTGCAATAATGGAATGGAAAAACTAATTAATTGTAAATGGCTACCTAGTGACATTGAAATGATGGATAAAACGGTTGACTTGTATGCTACTAATACACCATTTACAACTTATTATGTAACGGTTAGTGGTCATGCTCCTTATGTCTTAACTAATGGAAATAGTATTGCCCTAAAAAATAAAGATTTAGTCAAAGATTTACCTTATAGTACAGAAATAAAAGCTTATCTATCAACTCAAATTGAATTAGATAAAGCACTAGAGACTTTAATTAATAAACTAACTATTGCTGGAGTAATGGATGATACGGTTATTGCCTTAGTAGGAGACCATTATCCATATACCTTATCGACTGATTTAATTAATGAAATAAGTAGTTATAATCGAGATGGAATTGTCGAAGTAAATCGGAGTAATTTTATTATCTATAATCCTAGTACTCCTAAAACAGTTATTAAGAAAACTGGAAGTCAAATTGATGCTTTACCAACCCTTTTAAATTTATTCGGAATCGAATATGATTCTCGTTTAATTGTTGGGCGAGATATATTAAGTAATCAAGAGGGATTAGCAATTTTTTCTAATCGTAGTTGGGTAACAGACAAAGGAAGATATTATAGTTCTTCTAAGAAATTTGTGCCAAAAGAAAATCAAATAGTTAGTGATACTTATGTTGAAGATATGAATAAGAAGGTATCCAATAAATTTACAATGAGTAGTTTAATAATGAGTAAAGATTATTATAAAATAGTTTTAGGAGAGTAGTATGTGTGGAATAACCGGATTTATAACTAAAGACAAAAATAAAGAAGAAATATTAAATAAGATGTTAGTAAGAATAAATCATCGAGGACCTGATGGTGAAGGAACCTTTATTGATGATACGATAGCTATTGGTCAAAAAAGACTAGCGATTATTGATTTAAAAACTGGTGAACAACCAATGTTTAATGAAAATGAAAGATATGTTACAGTTTTTAATGGTGAAATATACAATTATTTAGAATTAAGAGCTGAATTAGAAAAAAAGGATCACTATTTTAAAACCACTAGTGATACTGAAGTATTATTGCATGGTTACGAAGAGTGGGGCTATTTACTTTTAAATAAACTTAGAGGTATGTTTGCTTTTGTAATTTGGGATCGTGAAAAAAAAGAACTTTTTGGTGCTAGAGATCATTTTGGAATAAAGCCATTTTATTATTATCATGAAAACGAAACATTTATGTTTGCATCAGAAATAAAAGCCTTCTTAGATCATCCAAGCTTTAAAAAAGAATTTAATCAAGATATCTTATTACCATATTTATCTTTTAATTATTCACCAACAGAAGAAACTTTCTTTAAGAATGTTAAAAGATTAGAACCAGGTCATTTCTTTGTTTATAAAGATAATAGGCTAATTATTAAAAGATATTTTAAATTAATGTTTAAAGAAGAAGAAAAATCAAAAGAAAAATATATTAAAGAAATATCTGATATAATGAAAGACTCAGTTAATAAACATATGTTAGCTGATGTAGAAGTAGGATCTTTCTTATCAAGTGGTATTGATTCTTCATATTTAGTTTGCTTAGCAAAACCTGATAAAACCTATACGGTAGGTTATAAAATAGATAAATACAATGAAATATCTTATGCTGAAGATTTAGCAAAAAAATTAAATATAAATAATACTAGTAAAATTATTACTAAAGATGAGTATTTCAAAGAAATACCTAAAATAATGTATCATATGGATGAACCTTTAGCAGATCCTGCAGCAGTATCTTTATATTTTGTTTCAAAACTTGCTAGTAAAGATGTGAAAGTTGTCTTATCGGGTGAAGGTGCCGATGAGTTCTTTGGTGGATATAACTATTATCGTGAAGAAGTAGATTACAAATTTTACAATAAAATACCTTACTTTATTAGGAAATTTATTTCAACTTGTTGTAGTATTTTACCAGAGGTTAGGGGAATAAATTTTTTAGTTCGTAGAGGTCAAAAATTAGAAGATAATTATATTGGAGTAACTAAAGTATTTAGTGAAAAAGAACGTAAAAAAATAGTTAATTTTAAAGCAAAAAATCAAAAAAACAAAGATATTACTAAATGGGTTTATGATGAACAAAGTAAACAAAATAATGTTATTAAAATGCAAGCTATTGAT
>CAYPXM010000003.1:0-2925 GCA_964415015.1 uncultured Muribaculaceae bacterium
CCGCGGCCCGTTCGACCTTGCAGAGGCTGAATCTGAGCTGACTGCCGGGTATCACACCGAATATTCCGGGATCAAGTTCGCCTTCTTCTTCCTGGCCGAATACATGAACATGTTCATTGTGGCTTCCATTGCCGCGACGGTGTTCCTCGGCGGCTGGATGCCACTGCACCTCTGGGGCTTCGAATCCTTCAACCATGTCATGGATTTCATCCCGCCCGTAATCTGGTATCTTGGGAAAACGGCCTTTGTGATCTTCATTATGATGTGGTTCAAATGGACCTTCCCGCGACTGAGGATCGACCAGCTGCTGACCCTGGAATGGAAGTACCTGCTCCCGATCAACCTGGTCAACACGGTAGTGATTGCTTTTATCACGATGATGGATTGGCATTTTTAACAAGCAGGAAATACTAATACTGCAAATGGTTTAAGTTTTAATGGAGGCCGAGGAGATAATGGTGGTTGGCCTGGTGGTGGTGCAACTGATATTCGTTTATCGAGCGGTGCTTGGAACAATGATGCTAGCATTAAAACAAGAATCATGGTGGCGGGAGCTGGTGGTACGACATCTAGTGGAGTAGCTGGTAGTGGTGGAGCATTATATGGCCTTGACGGAAGTGGTACTGAAGGTGCAACACAACTTGCTGTTAGTCCTAAGCAATCAAGTGGATATGGCGATGCCAGATTTGGTGTTTCTAATGGTGGCTGTAGCGGTGGAAATGGTTATTATCCGGCTGGTGGAGCAACTTGTGCAAGTGGATCAGGTGGTGGATCATCATTTATTAGTGGACATAAAGGGGCAGTTGCTATAACATCAAATAATAGTTTAACGCCGAGAAATAATTCACTTGGTTCACCATGTACCGAATCAAACGCGATTCATGATGTAAAATGTTCATACCATTATAGTAATAAAGTATTTACTAATACTCAAATGATCGCTGGTATTGGAAATATGCCAAACTATAATAATACAGCTACGATGTTAGGAAATGATGGTCATGGACATGCCAAAATTACTTTTATCGGACCAACGGTAAATATTACCTTAAATACCGATGGTGGTAGTGGATGTAGTTCAACTCATGTTGTTGTGGGACAAAAGGTTGGAGAATTGTGTCAACCAATTAAAACTGGATATTCTTTTAATACCTGGCGAGATTTAAATGGAAATATTATTACTAAGGATACCGTTTATTCTGC
Organism: uncultured Muribaculaceae bacterium; assembly: GCA_964415015.1. Lineage (GTDB taxonomy): Bacteria > Bacillota_I > Bacilli_A > RF39 > UBA660 > RGIG8386. Next base: position 1,204 of record CAYPXM010000003.1, read on the forward strand.
TAGTATGGGAACAACTTTTACGGCTCGATATGGCACATGTGCTTATTCAGTTGGAAAAACTTGGACTTATGCAACCACGGGAAATACGCAAACACTTACTATACCTTGTGATGGTACATATAAATTAGAAGTATATGGGGCTCAAGGTGGAAGTAATTACGGTACCGGAGGATTAGGAGGTTACTCCTATGGAAATTATCGGGCTATCAAAGGAAATTCCTTATATATTTATGTTGGTGGTCAACCAACTACGATTACAAATGGTGGCTATAATGGTGGTTCCGTCGGTGTATATGATTCGGTTAGTTTATTTGGCTATAGTTCAGGTGGTGGTGCTACTGATATCCGAAGTGTACCTGTTGATTATGATGCTAATGATAGTCTTCATTATCGTATTATCGTTGCCGGTGGTGGTGGCGGTGGTGCCTTCTATGGAACCGGTGTACCTGGTGGTACTGGTGGTGGATTAGTCGGTGGAAACATTTATTATGCGCAATATTCTTATGCCACAACCTATAATACAAGTACTAATCATGGCGCCGATCAAACATATTCCGGAGCAGCTAATACTGATACTTATGAGCTGGAAATTGGTGTTCGTCAAGGTACTAAGGGAACTGGTGCTTGGTATGCTGGTGGTGGTGGTTACTATGGTGGTGCCTTTTACGCTGCTTCTAATCGAATATATGGTGGAGCCGGAGGTTCTGGATATATTGGTGGAGTATTAAATGGTTCATCTTCTGCTGGACAAAGAAGTGGTAACGGTTATGTCCGAATAACCTTACAAAGTATTAATTAAGCGATTGTTAAGCAATCGCTTTTTCTTTACAAGAATCATAATTTATAATAAAATATATTTGTTTTAAGGAAGTGTTAAAGATGGGAAGATTTCCAAATATTGCAGCTAGTAAAGCTAAGACTGGTGCGATTAAAGCTAAATTATATAGTACTTTTGCTAAAGAAATTTATTTAGCAGCTAAAAATGGTGTACCGGAAATAGATAGTAATTTATTTTTAAAACGTGTAGTTGAAAAAGCTAAAAAAAATCAAGTGCCAAATGATGTTATTGAGCGAGCTATTGAAAAAGCAAAAGGTTCAAGTGCTGATTTATATCAAACGGTCGTTTATGAAGGCTTTGGACCGGGAGCGTCTACTTTAATTGTAAAAACTTTAACGGATAATGTTAATCGTACCGTTGCTTTTGTACGAGAAGCTTTTAATAAAGCCCATAAAAGTATTGGAGTAACTAATTCTGTGTCTTATAACTATGATAATTTGGCATTACTTGGAATCGAAAATGGTAATGAAGACCAAATCTTAGAAATATTACTAGATGAAAACATTGAACCAGTAGATATGGAAAAGGAAGGTAATCTATTAATAATTAGTTTAAATATTAGTGATCATTATAAAGCTAAAGATGCTATTGATGAAAAAATCCATAACTTGGTATATGTTATCGATGAAGAAGGATTATATGCTAAAGAAGAAATAGTATTAAATGAAGAAGATTTAGTTACTTTTACTAAGTTATATAATATGTTAGATGATATTGAAGATGTATCACAAATTTATCATAATGTTAAGAACTTTTAAGTTCTTTTTTTCTTTTTTTAATCATATTTTTTAAAAGATAAATGCTTTACATTACATCTTTTGTTTGCTATAATACAAAGCGAGTATTAATTTACTCCTTGCTTTATTTATAAAGCCGAAATTGAC
>CAYPXM010000003.1:3003-40319 GCA_964415015.1 uncultured Muribaculaceae bacterium
AGTGATGAACAAAAGACTATTGTCAATAACTATAAAGACTTAGTAACTGGTTTAAAAGCTGAAATTATAGACTTTAAGGAAATGGGTGAAAAAAAATTAGCTTACCCAATCAAAAAAGAAATTAATGGTTATTACTTTGTTATGCAATTAAATGCTTCAGCAGATTGTATCAAAGAATTTGATCGTAAAGCTTCAATAGATGAAAAAATGATTAGACATTTAATTATTAAATTAGATGAGGAGTAATATATGAATAAAGTTATTTTAATTGGAAGACTAGCAAGAGATCCAGAGTTAAGAACAACTTCATCTGGTATTGCTCAAACTAATTTTACGGTTGCCGTTAGTCGTAATTTTACGAACCAAGCGGGTGAACGTGAAGCGGATTTTATTGCCTGCACTGCATGGCGTAAACAAGCTGAGAATGTAAGTAAATATTGTAGTAAGGGTTCTCAAGTAGCAGTTGAAGGAAGAATTCAAGTAAGAAGTTATGATGGAACAGATGGCAATAAACGTTATGTAACTGAAGTAATCGCAGATAATGTAACATTCTTAGGATCTAAAGGTTCTTCTAATAATATGAGTTTTAATGAAAGTAATGATGGTAATAGTGACATCGTAGCAACTGACATGCCAAGTGATCCTTATAAGGATTTTGGTGAAGAAATTGCTTTGAGTGATGATGACTTACCATTTTAAAAAGGAGGAAAACTAATGGCGGAATTTTATCGTAAAAAGAAAAAAATATGTCAAATGTGTGCTGGTAAAAGCGTTGATTATAAAGATGTAATGATTGTATCTAAATATATAAATGAAAAAGGCAAAATCATGCCTCGTCGTATGACTGGTGCCTGTGCCAAACATCAAAGACATATTGCAAAACAAATTAAATATGCAAGATTTATGGCTTTAATACCATATGTAAAGTAATCTTTTGATAGATTGCTTTTTTTTTTCAATTGTTTTATGATAAATTTGTAAAAGGGTGATTAGATGAAAATTATTGATTTATATGCTCGAGAAATCCTTGATTCTCGTGGTAATCCAACCGTCGAATGTGAAATTACTATCGAAGGCAATATTAAAGCTTTAGCTAGTGTTCCAAGCGGAGCATCAACTGGTAGTAAAGAAGCGATTGAATTAAGAGATAAAGATAAAACTCGTTATCATGGTATGGGTGTATTAAAAGCTGTTAATAATGTTAATACTACTATTAAACATGCAGTTTTAAATAAAGAATTTAATCAACGGTCTTTAGATGAAACATTAATTAAATTAGATGGAACAAAGAATAAAGCCCTATTGGGTGCTAATGCGACTCTTTCTGTATCATTGGCTTTCTTAAAAGCAAGTGCTTTAAGTGAAAATAAAGAGTTATATGCGTATGTATCTGATGGTCATGTTAATTTACCAATTCCAATGATGAATATTATTAATGGTGGAAAACATGGTTCAAATAATTTAGAATTCCAAGAATTTATGATTGTCCCAGTGGTTAAAACATTTAAAGAAAGATTAAGATTAGGTAGTGAAGTATTTCATACCTTAAAGAATATTCTTAAGGAGGAAAACTTATCAACTGCAGTAGGTGATGAGGGTGGTTTTACACCTAATATAAAAGATATAGAAACGGCTCTTGATTATATAGTAAAAGCCATAAATAACAGTGGTTATAAACCAGGAATCGATTGTTTTATAGCCCTTGATGTGGCAGCAAGTGAAATGTATCAAGAAGCAGAAGATAAATATTTAGTTAACAATAAATTAATAACCAGTGATGAATTATTAATATTTTATGAAAAATTAGTGAAAGAATATCCTATTTATGCCATTGAAGATCCCTTTAATGAGACAGATTTTATTTCATTAGCAAAAATGACAAAATTATTAGGGAATAATATTTTACTTGTTGGTGATGATTATTTTGTAACAAATAAAGAATTACTATTTATGGGAATAACGAAAAAAGCTGGTAATAGTATCCTTTTAAAAGCAAATCAAATTGGAACTATTACGGAAATGATGGACACAATAAAACTCGCTAAAGATAGTGGTTATCAAATGGTTATCTCACACCGTAGTGGAGAAACTGAAGATACATTTATTGCTGACTTAGCAGTAGGATTATGTATTCCTTATATAAAGACTGGTTCGTTATCACGAATGGAACGAATTGCTAAGTATAATCGTTTACTTAGAATAGAAGAGAGGTTTATTAAAAATGACTAATCAAGATATGGAACTTATAAACCGTTTTTTTAGAATTGCTAATGCGATATACGAAGATCAATTGGATTTAGCAGCTAATAAATTAGATAGTAAAGCCTTGCGGGAAATAAAAGAAGATATTGCTGCATATGTTAGTAGTTTAAATGCGGTAAAACAAGAGATTACTAAACGCTTTGGTCAATTTGAATTAAATCGCTTAATGGCTTTAGTTGGTAAATCGAGAGAAGATTTTCAAGCTATTGTATTACAAAAACAAAATGAATACTTAGTAGAACAAAAATGTTATGAAGAAACAACTGAATATCATGCAAAGCAAGAAAATAAGCAAGATTATTTAAATGCTTTAAGGGATTATGAACTGTTTAATATGTACTTTTTTGCTTGTTTCAACTATGAAACTAAGATAGTTAAATAATTATACTTGACAAATAGTAGTTTTTTAGTATAATAAACTCTTGAAAAGTGGGGTTTTTATGGAAAAAAGTCAAAAAAAAGTTAAGTTAGAAGTAGCTTACAAATTACAATCATTAATTGAATCTTATGCGAATGAGGAATTAATCTACGAGGCATCTCGTGCTATCGTGTATTATGAGTCAAATCAATTCAGTTGCGAGAACTTAAACATATTAGAACGTAAATTATTAGGTATTATTAAAAAATATCAAGAAAACAATATTTGTGATAAGAGTTTTATTAATAATTTATTAGAAATAATTTCACAATGTCAAAAAGGATTACGTAATAGTGAGTGTTGGCATACTGAATATGCAGTATTACTAGAATTAGTATTAGTAATGATTAAAGACAAACCTAATCACATTTTAATGTGTGAAGAAATAAAGAAATTAAATCGTTTTAATCATCGTCGCTATTTTGTTAAAGAAAATGGGGTTACTAAAGAAACTTTTACGGCTAAGAAACCGGAATGTTATACTAGTAAAAATAAAAAAGTATTTAAACAATTATGTTGGGATTGTCCATTGGAATCATTAACTCAATGTAAAAAGATGACTGATGGTGCTTTAAAAGCAATGATTAGCGATTATGATTTTATTACTGATGGATATCAAATTGTAAATATTGCAAATGTTAGTCAAGAATTACTTGTTTCTAAATGTTCATTGTATGATGAATTTATAGCTAATAAAGAAGAAAAGTCTAAATATTTAGTTAAATAAAATGCGGTTGCATTTTTTTTAAAAGTAAGGTATATTATTAAATGAAATGGATGTGTTTTAAGTGCTAGAAACAATATTATTAGTAGTATCCGTATTAATTATTGCTATTGTACTATTACAAAGTAATAAAGCCAGTGATGCTGGTCAAATAATTACTGGTGGTAATGAAGCATTATTTGCTCAAACTAAAGAACGTGGTAGTGAATTATTTATTTCACGGGTTACGATGGCTTTAGGGGTAATATTTTTTGTTATATCTTTTATATTATTTATTAAATAATAAGCCGTAAGGCTTTTTTATTTGCAATTTTTTATTTTATGATATAATCATTATAGTAGGTGAACGATATGAAGAAGAATAAGGGTTTTACTTTAGTTGAATTATTAGTTACAATCGGTATCATTGCAGTTATTGGAGTAGTAATAAGTGTTAATATCGTAGGGGTAGTAAAGAAAAATAATCAACAAGAATATGAAGATTTTAAAAATAAATTAACTAAGAGTGCCTGTGCTTTTGCCGATTTAAGTGATACATTAAAAAATTGTACTAATCGCTGCTTAGTAACGGTTCAAGAACTTATTGATGAAGGTTTATTAGAAAAAAATATGATTAATCCTAAAACTAAAAAACCTTTAGGACCTCAAGAAACTATTCATGTTTGTCATGAAGATAAAGAAAAAGTTTGCTATTATAATGAAGAAAATAATTATGACTTTTATGGTCCGGAAATAACCTATACAAAAAGTATTGGTAAATTAAATATTACTTTAAATGATGAAAGTAATTTAGCGGGTTATGTAATTTCTACAAGCAATACTAATCCTGGTACATATACAAACATTACCGGTAATACCCATAGTTTTAGTTATAATCCACCTGGACCAGGAACTTACTATGTTTACGCGATAGATGAATATAATAATGTTTCTAAGAAAGATATTACCTTAGTAAATAGTGACTTTGATTTAGAAAAACCAAAAATTAAAGTTATCCTAAATTTAAATATTGCGGTAGTTACTATTACGGATAATTACAATCTAGCTGGTTATTTAATTAGCACTAGTAATCTAGAAAACGTTACTTATAATAATATAACTGGTAAAAATGTTGTTGTAACTTATACTATGGCTGGACCAGGAACATTTTATGTATATGCTATAGATCAATTTGGTAATAAAGAAAAAGTACATTTTATTGCCACTGCAGCTAATTTTGATACCACACCTCCATTAATAAGTGTAAGTCCCGCAACAGCTCAAGCTTCAATAACATTTAACGATCAAAATGGTAGTGGTCTTGCAGGTATATTGGTTAATAAAGACGTAAATGATCCCGTTAATTATGAAGCTGCTTCGGGTCAAGTGTTAACGAAAAATTTTACTTTTAATGAAACAAATACATATTATGCTCATGCGATAGATGTGGCAGGTAATCGTTCAACGAAATCTTTTAGTATCACTATTTGTCCCTATGCTCCAGGTACGACATGGACTTTTAATAATCCACCAGAAAATTTAAAAAGCTTTACTTTCCCCTGTACCGGAACTTATAAATTGAAAGCTCAAGCCGGTAAAAGTGGCTCATGGCGATGGGGTTCTTGGGGAAATCCTGATTCGGTTTTTCCCATTGTCAATGGTTCTTTTGTAACCGGTGATTTTTACTTTTATAAAAATCAAGGAATCTATATCGGGGTTGGTGGTAATGGTGGAGATGGTTTTTATCAAGAGTATAGTGGATATGCTGAAACTGGAGCAGTAGGATATAATAATCCAAATGGTACTGTTTTAGGTCGTTCTGGTGGTGGTGGAGCTACTCATTTTACGACTAGTAATACTTTATATAATGGCTCAGATACTGGCTTAGTTTTATCAGCCCAAGGTGGTAATGGTAGTAATAATGGTGGCCTTGGTGGTGGTACTAATTATATAAAAAGTGTTCATAATGGGTATTCAAGTGTTAATCATAATATCGAAGGTGCCATAGATAGTAATGGATATGCCCAAATAATTTTTGTTGGTGAAGGTATTCCTTCAGTAAGTTACTGGGAATATGGTTATACAGGTGGAATGCAAACATTTACCGCTCCGAGTAAGGGAATATATAAATTTGAAGTATGGGGTGCTAAAGGTGGTATGTCATATTATATGGATTTAAGTACCGGAGATTGTTCATATCATGGCATCGACGCATTAAATGCAACTCTTAATAATAGTTTATATCCTGGCTATGCCCAAGGACAATTTAATCTAAATGCCGGTGAAACAGTTTATATTAATGTCGGTGGTGAAGGTGGCTCTGGGGTTAAAGTAGCTGATGGTGTTAGTATTTGCGGTGGAGCTACTGGTGGCGGTGGCTATAATGGTGGAATAAGTGGTACTAACTTTGCAAGCGGCTCTGGTGGTGCTTCAACTGTTGCCTTACAATCAGGTAATTATTCCACTACCTTATATAATTCAGGTAAATTATTAGTTGCATCAAAAGGTGGCATTGGAATTAGAACAAATGATTATATTCATCATGACTTAGTAAGTCAAGGTGGTGGAGTTAATTATGTTAATACTAGCCATGCTAAATATGTCGGTGGATCATTAATTAATGAAAATGTTACTAATAAAAAAAGTATTATTCGAGTATACTTAATACAAAATACTTAAGGGATTATTCCCTTTTTTATTTGTTTTAATAGGCTAATTCTTTACATTAATAAGGAATATTACTTGAATAAATTTAAAAATATATCTATACTAAAAATAGATAAGGATAATAATATTATGAAAGAAAGAATAATAGAAGCACTTAATAGTTTAACGGAACCAATTGATTTTATGGAATTATATCATTTGATCCATTTGGAGCATACTGATGAAATAAATGAACTTCAAGATGCTTTAAACAATTTGTGTGATGAGTATATTGTTTATAAAACTAAAAAAGATAAATATATGTTAATGAAAAATAATCCGGGATTAAAAGTCGGGAAATTAACCTTAAATAAAAAAGGATTTGGATTTATAATTTTACCAGAAGAAGAAGATTTATATATTGATAAAAAAAACTTAGGTAATGCTACTCATGATGATATTGTATTATGTGAAGTAATAAAAGTAGGTTTAAAGAAGGAAGGCCGTGTCTTAAAAGTAGTTAAACGAGATTTAAAACAAATAGTCGGAGAAGTATATTTTTATAATAATAAATGTTACTTAAAACTAGATGAAGAAAAACTTGATTTAATGATTGAAATAGATAATGATACTGGCTTAGTAGCTGGACATAAAGTACTAGTTAAAATTATAAAAGAATTGGCCAAAAAGAAGTATCTAGGTCATGTAATTAAAGTAATTGGTCATAAAGATGATCCTGGTGTTGATATAAAAAGTATTGCCTATAAATATGGAATATTAGATTACTTTAACGATAATGTAATCGAAGAATTAAAAAATATACCTGATGAAGTAAATGAACTTGATTTAGTTAATCGTCGTAATTTAACAAATGATATTATTTTTACTATTGATGGTGATGATACCAAGGATATTGATGATGCTATTTCTTTAACTCGAGAAAATGATAATTACATATTGGGTGTTCATATAGCGGATGTTTCTAATTACGTTTTAGAAAATACTGCCCTAGGTGATGCTGCTTATAAAAGGGGTACTTCTTCTTATTTAACTGACACTGTTATTCCAATGATTCCTCATCAATTAAGTAATGGGATATGCTCACTAAATGAAAAAGTCATACGGCTTACTATGTCTTGTGTAATGACAATTAATAAAGCGGGAAAAGTAATAAGTTATGATATTTTTCCAAGTTATATTAAAAGTGTTAAAAAAATGACTTATAATTGTGTTAATGATATCATTGTACGAAATAAAATTACTCCTGGTTATGAACCATATGTTGATATATTAAAACAAATGAAAGAACTAGCCGATATTTTAAGAAATGAAAAGATTAGCCGAGGATACATTGATTTTGATTTAGATGAAGTAAAAATAAAACAAGATAAAGAAGGTATATGTATTGGTGTCGAAAGACGTCTACGAGAAGCTGGAGAAATGTTAATTGAAGACTTTATGATTGCAGCTAATGAAACTGTTGCAAGTCATATATTTAATATGAATTTACCTTTTTTATATCGAATTCATGCTAATCCAAATACAGAAAAAATTGAAGATTTTACTAATTTAGTAAAACTCCTTGGTTATCAATTAAAAACAAAAACAAGTGAGATTACTCCAATAACTATGCAAAAGATATTAGATGAATTAAAAGATAAAAAGGAATTTGAAATTTTATCAAGTATGCTACTTCGTAGTATGAAAAAAGCAGAATATAGTAAGGATAATATTGGACATTTTGGTCTTGCAAGTAAATATTATACTCACTTTACTTCACCAATTCGTCGTTATCCTGACCTGACTGTTCATCGATTACTAAAAAAATATTTAATTGAAAATGATATGAGTATGACAACTATCAATTTCTTAGAAAGCCATTTGGTAGAAGTGGCTAGTCATTCTAGTGAACGAGAAGTAGCTGCAGTAAATGCAGAACGTGATGTTGATGATATGAAAATGGCCGAATACATGTCATTTCATGTAGGCGAAGAGTTTGATGGAATTATCTCTTCGGTTACTAGTTTTGGGCTTTTTGTTGAATTAGATAATATGATTGAAGGATTAGTTCATATAAGTACTTTAAAAGGCGATTATTTTAATTATATTCCCGATTTACTTAGTTTAGTGGGTAAATCAACGAAAAAGACATATCGGATTGGGGCTAAGGTTCATATCAAATGTGTAGCGGCTAATAAGGATACGGCAACTATTGATTTTGAAATTTGTGAGGATAAAAATGAGCGAGATAAAAAATAAAAAGGCTTATTTTGATTATTTCATTGAAAAAGAAATAGAAGCTGGAATCGAATTATTAGGAACAGAAATTAAAAGTATCAGAAATGGAAATTGTAATATCACCGATGGGTATATTATTATTAGAAATAATGAAGCATATATCTTAAATATGTTTATCGATACATATTTTGAAGGTAATCAATTTAATCATGATGAACGTCGTACCAGAAAACTATTACTTCATAAAAAAGAAATCCTTAAGTTAAAAATGGAAGTTGATCGTGATGGTTATAGTTTAGTTCCCTTAAAAGTTTATCTCACTCGCAATAAAGCTAAAGTTTTAATTGGTTTAGCAAAAGGTAAAAAATTATATGATAAACGAAGAACGATTAAAGAAAAAGATATAGCACGAGAAAATCGATAAATTAAAAAGTAATTTGAAATTACTTTTTTTTATTATTTATACATGTTATAATTTATTAAAGAAGGTAGATGTAATAAATGAAAAAGAAAAATAAAATTACGTTATTAGTAAGTGGATTATTATTAATAATACTATGTGGAATTGGTGCTTTTATTATTTTAGGTGGTAATAAAAAGGATGATGACAAAGATAAAGATAATAAACCATCAACACCACCAGTTGTCGAAAAAAAATTAAGTATTGTTGATGTAAATAGTGATAGTAGACCATATGCTGTTATGTATAATAATCATGCAACTGCTCGAAAATATCATAGTGGCTTAGATGATGCATATATCGTTTATGAGCTTATTGTTGAAGGCGGTATGACTAGATATATGGCGGTATTTAAGGATCAAGAAACGGCCAAAATCGGTAGTGTTCGTTCTTCAAGACATTATTATTTAGATTATGCGATGGAAAATGATGCAATATATGTTCACTGGGGTTGGTCACCACAAGCACAAAGTGATATTAAATCATATAAAATTAATAATATAAATGGTCTTACATATGAAGGAATCTATTTTTATCGAGATAAAACATTAGGTATATCTTCTGAGCATACCGGATTTACCTCAATGGAATTACTTAAAAAAGGAGCAACAAAACTTAAATATCGCACTACAACAACCAAAGATTTATTACTAAATTATAGTGTAGATAGTGTTGATTATAGTGAAAAAGCTGGAGTTACTGATTGTAATAGTGTTCAAATTAAATACTCTGGTAGTTTAACAACCAGTTATGAATATGATGCAATAAATAAAGTATATAAAAGATTTGTAAATGGTAAAGCACATAATGATTATGTAACTAAAAATCAATATACTGCTAAAAATATAATTACTTATATAGTTAAAAATTCAACTATATCTGGTGATGCAAAAGGACGTCAAGAATACTATAATACTGGAAGTGGAACGGGATATTTAATTACTGAAGGTAAAGCAATACCAATTAAATGGAGTAAAAAAGATCGTAAGAGTCAAACCGTATATACTTATAATGATGGAACAGAGATTAAAGTTAATGATGGAAATACATATATTCAAATACAACCACAAGGACAATCATTAACAATTAAATAGAAAGGGAAAAACATGGATACTATATTAAAGTTTTTAATGAATAATTATCTTATTTTCTTGATTATTTTTAGTGTTTTTTTAGTAATGTTAGCGGGCTATTTTTCTGATACCAAAATGCCTAAAAAAAATAAAAACTTTTTAACTGAAGAACAGGAAATGGAGAAAAAAATATTTGAACTTAAAAATAGTCCATTAGCCCAAACAACCTTAAATGGTGATAAAGAAACAGATCCAATAATTGGTGAGTAAAAAGGAGATTATATGAAAAATATTAATAAAAAAAAGATTATCATAATTATTGCTGGAGTAGTAGTATTAATAGGATTAGTAGTATCATTATTTCTAATATTTAAAAAGGATAGTAAAGATTACCAAAAAGATCTAGAAACCGATATTAAAGTCTTAGTTGATAATTTCTATCAAAATATTTATTATGATCAAATGGATATAGAAACTTTAAAAAGTTTTAAAGATGAAGGAATTAAAATGACTTTATCAAGTTTAAAAATAGTAAATGATAACAAAGAAGATTTTATCAATGGCTTTGATGATACAAAATGTGATGAAGATAAAACATTTGTCTATATATATCCCAATAATGACTTTAAAAAAAGTGATTATAAAATAGAATATCATCTTGATTGTGGTGATTTTAAGTAAGCCGTTAAGGCTTTTTTAATTGCTCTAATTCTTCTTGCATTTTTTTGATAACGCGTTTTAATAGTTCTAAATCATCATAATTGTCATCTTCTCGACTACTGTTGCAATTTGCACGTTTTTCGAGTGGTGGATTATTCATATAAGCACTTCCACCATTTTTATATTGTTTACTATTAATATTAATTGTATTTCCTTGTACTTTAGCTTCTAAAGCTTGTTGAACAGCACTATTAGCCTCTAATATTTGTGCAACGGTCATTAACCAGTTACCAATCGCATTTTGCTCATTTGCGGTTAAATCACCAATTAAAACGTAGCCAATAACTAAGCTGGCCAAGGTATATAATTTTGGATTAGGAACTCTATTATCATTATTCATAGCAAGCCTCTAATTAATTATATTAATATTGCAAATATGATTTGCAAATAAATGGGCAATATGATATTATTTATTTAGAATAGAAAAGAATAAAAGGGTGTTATATTTATGCGTCGAGAAGATTTTTTTGAAAAAATAGAATTATTAGTTAAAATGACTGGGGCTAAAATGGCTAATGGGGAAAACCTAATAGCAGAATTAGACGAAATTAAGGATGAGTTATCTGTTATAAAAGCAGAAAAAAAAGCCTTGAAAGCGGAGATGAATGAAGACCGTTATTTTGACGCTGCAGCAGAAATAGTTGATCGTAACCTAGTAATTGGTTTAAAAAAACAAATCAATCGCATAAAAGAGGAAATTGAAGCAACTAATAATATACTAAATGAAAGTATTAAAGCTGAAGAACAATTAAATGTTGAATTATTCAGTGTAGAAAATGCCCTTAATAATGATAATAATTACATAAATAGTTTAGAACAAAGAATTAATAAATTAAGTAAGAGTGGAGAAAGTGAAGATTTTAATCATTATAATGATTCACTTAGTATCGCTAAAGAAAACTATAAAGAAGAAAAAGATAAAGTTAATGAGTTAAATAAACAATATAAAGAAGTTTTAGAAACTATTGATCAGAAGACTACTTTAGTTGAATCATTAAAAGAAAAGCTAGAAGATTTAAAACATAAATTAAAAGATATCAATTCTTCATTAGAAAATAAAGATGCTTATGTTAATGTAGATTTAAAAGCATTAGATGATAGTAAAATTGCTATTTTTGATGAAAAAATAGACACTTTAGAAGAGAAAAAACTTAAAATAATAAATGATCCTGTATATATGGCCAATGAAATTAAAGAATCATTAAGCGATGATGATGTTATTGGTGCAATGAAAAAAACCAAAGAATTAATTAAAGTCGTTAGTAAATTGCCATTTATGGATGAAGATGATAATGATAAATTAATTGAATTAAAAGCATCTTTAGTAAGTGAAAAAGATGAATTTGTTAAATACATTGAAAATAAACGATATGATGAAATAAATACGGAAGTGTTAAGTGATCGAGTTGTTTATTTAAATAACGTTATAAGTACTATTAATGAAGAAATTGATCTTATATGTAAAAAAATAGCTCGTGTTGATAATGGTGGCTCTAACATGGCTACATTACTTAAAAAAGCAACTAATGATAAAGAAGCAATCGAAACTGACATAACTTTATATGAAAATATTTTAAGTACTGAAGAACATATGCCAATCCGTCGTCGTAATGCTATTACGACAATACTAACTAAGAAAAATGATCAATTAAAAGCGATAAATAAAATAATTGAAGCATATAAAACAGAAGAATTTCAATATTTAGAAGAGATATATAACTTAGAAAATAGTGACTTAGCGTTATTAAAAGCTAAAATACAAGTAATTGAAGACGAAAAAGAGAGTATTAATAAAGTAATTAGTAACTTAAAAAGTAAAAATAAAGATGTTTTAGCTGAAGAAAGCGATAAAGAAGTATTAAAGGAATTTGATGAAAAAATAAAAGCCATTGATACGCGCTTAGAATTTAGTGAATCATTATCTAGTATTAAAAATGATATTGAACAATATTTTGGTGAACAAGCTGATTTAAATGAAGTTGTATTAGATACCATAGAAGAAAAAAAAGAGCCAGTTGAAGAAGATAATAAAGAAGCAAATGAAATAGTCTTTAAATCAATCGATGATATTTTAACTGCTAATGATGATTTAGTTAAAGAAGAAACAATAACTAAAGAAGAAGAAACTCCTGAATTAGAATTTGTTGATTTTGATGATGATAAGTTCTTAGAAATACCAGAATCAAACGTTGTTAAACTTGATGATATCTTGGAAAGTACAAGTAATTTTGAACCTTTATATGATAATATTGAAGAAGTAAAACCATTATTTGAAAAAGAACCAACTGATTATCAATTTGAATCTGTAACCAGCTTTAATCTTCCACAATTTGAATTTCCAAATAATTTAGAAGAAGATCCTGAATTATTAGAAGTTATAGAAGTAACACCGATTATTGTTGAAGATAAAAATGGAGAAGGTGAATAATATGACTTTAAAAGTAAATACTGTAATAAAATTAATTAATAAGGAAAGTTATGTTATCCTAAATGAAATTAATTATGAAAACGAAAAATACTTCTTGGTTATGGGTGTAGATGATAATAAAGATGTAATTCCGGCTAAAGTGTTAATCATTAAAGAAGTGTTAAAAAATAATAAAGCTTTTGTTAAAATAGTTACTGATCAAGAATTAATTGTCAAGTTAACTAAAATATTAAAATCACAAATGTAATTTGTGATTTTTTTTGTTATAATAATTTTATGGAAGGATTTATTTATGGAATTAAAAAATAGTAAAACGGAAAAAAATTTATTACAAGCTTTTGCTGGTGAATCACAAGCCCGTAATAAATATACCTATTATGCTTCTAAAGCAAAGAAAGACGGCTACGAACAAATTGCAGCAATATTTGAAGAAACTGCTAAAAACGAATTAGAACATGCTAAAATATGGTTTAAAATATTACATGGTGGAAATATTCCTAGTACCATCGATAATTTAAAGGATGCGGCTAGTGGTGAGAACTATGAATGGACAGAAATGTACCGTGAATTTGCGAAGACAGCCAAAGAAGAAAATTTTGATGAGATAGCTAATCTATTTTTAATGGTGGCAGATATTGAAAAACATCATGAAGAAAGATATTTAAAACTATTAGGTAATATTAATGATAATATTGTCTTTAGTCGTGGTGAAGAAACATTTTGGATATGCCGTAATTGTGGGCATGTATATTATGGTAGGGAAGCTCTAGAAATATGTCCAGTATGCAACCATCCTCAGTCATATCAAGAAATTAAGAGTGAAAATTATTAAATAATTTTATCTATAATGCCATATTTTAAAGCATCGTTTGGAGATAAATAGTTATCTCTATCGGTGTCTTTTTCTATGTCTTTAATCGTTTTGTGACAATTTTTAGCGAGGATATGATTTATCCGATCTTTTAATCTCTTTATTCTTTTAGTTTGAATCAATATATCACTTGCTTGACCACTAATACCTCCTAGTATTTGATGAATCATTATTTCACTGTTCGCAAGTGCATATCTTTTATTTTCTGCTCCACTAGATAATAATACGGCTGCCATACTAGCAGCTTCTCCAATTACGATGGTAATAACATCACTTTGAATAAAATTCATGGTATCATAAATTGCTAATCCTGATATTACTTCTCCACCCCCACTATTTATATATAAAGATATATCTTCATGCGAGATACTATCTAAGTATAATAACTCGGAAATAACTAAATTTGCAGCTACCATATTGATTTCACCATTTAAAAAAATAATTCGTTCATTTAACATTTTGGAATATAAATCAACACTAAATTCATGGGTACTAGTGCTATCAATAATAGTTGGAATAATATTCATAAAAGTCTCCTAATACTATTTTAGTAGTAAAAGATTTTTTTATACTTAAAATGTTGTGACAAAATGATATTTATTTGGTAAAATTAATATTAGAATAAAGGGTGTATAAAATGATAAAAGTTACTTTTAATAATGGCAAATCTGAATCTTTTCCTAAAAATACGCCTATTAAAGCAATAGCAACATATTATGAACCATATATGGAAAACCCAATATTAGGTGCTGAAATTGATAATGAGATTGTAGCCATGAATGAATTAGTTAATCATGACTGTATTATAAAGTTTTTAGATGTATTAGATATTAATGGATACAAGATGTATCAAGCCGGTTTAAAATTTATATTTGAAGTAGCATTAAAGGATACTTTTGGTAAACATACATGTGTCTATTACGAGCATTCTGTTGGTAAGGGCTTAATAGCTAATGTTTCTAATGGTACGATAAAAGAAAGTGATACTACTAAAATAAAAGAATGTATGGCTAAAATAATCGGTGATGATTTAGTTTTTGAACGACATTTAATATATAAAAAAGATGCCATAAATTATTTTAATAAAATAGGGTATCATGAAAAAGCATTAAATATTCAAAATATAAATAATGATATTATATCGTTATATAAATTAAAAAATAATATTAATTATTTTTATAGCAAAATGCCCTACAGTACAAAAGCTATTTCTAAGTTTAATATTAAATATTTAGGTAATAATAAATATGTACTATTATATCCATCTTCAAGAACTAAAGGCAGTGTTCCAGAGTATGTCCATTATGATAATGTTATTAAAACTTTTCAAATCGATAAGAATTGGTTACGTTTATTAAATGTTCCCTATGCAAGTGATATAAATAATATGGTGGCATGTAATAATATAAATACTTTTATTCGTACCAGTGAATTGGATTTTAACAATAAAATATTTAATATTGTAAATGATATAATGGATCGTGATGATGTCAAATTTATTATGATTGCCGGTCCATCAAGTAGTGGTAAGACAACAACGACAAGAAAATTATCTTTTAACCTTCGTAGTAGAGGTTTAGATCCTGTAATAATTAGTGTCGATGATTATTTTGTCGATCGTGATAAAACGCCTCTAGATAATGATAATAATCCTGATTATGAAAGCTTACAAGCTATTGATTTAGCATTCTTTAATGAACAGTTAAATAAAATGTTAAATGAAGAAGAAGTAACTATTCCATCATATAATTTTGTTACTGGCAAAAGAGAGTTTCGTCGTAAACCAGTTACTTTAAAAGAAAATAGTATTATATTAATTGAAGGATTACATTGTTTAAATAATGAATTAGTACCAGATATTCCACCTGAGTATATGTATAAAATTTATCTAAGTCCTTTTATTCCCTTAAATATCGATCGTCATAATTATATTTCTACTATTGATTTACGCTTTTTAAGACGGATGGTAAGAGATTATCAAACAAGAGGTCGGAGTGTCGATGAAACTATTGATTCATGGCAAAGTGTAAGAAAAGGGGAAGAAAAATATATTTTCCCATATATTCATCAAGCTGATTGTATTTTAAATACTGCATTACCATATGAAATTGGTGTATTAAAAGTATTTTGTGAACCATTATTATTTAATGTTGGTATTAATTCTATTTTCTTTGAAGAAACAAGAAGATTATTAGATTTTTTAAAAATATTTTATTCAATAAGTGCTGAAGCCGTTCCAAATGATTCAATAATTCGAGAATTTATTGGTGGTTCAGTCTTTAGTGAGGAGAGTGTCAAATGATAAAAGTAGCAATTAATGGGTTTGGTCGTATTGGCCGACTAGCTTTTCGGGAGTTAATAACTAATCCGGAGTTTATTGTTGTAGCAATTAATGATTTATCAAGTTCGGAGGAATTAGCATATTTACTTAAATATGATACTAATCATCGAAGTTTTCATGAAGATATTATTACTTTCGATGATAATAATATTATTGTTAATAGTAATATGAAATATCCTGTTTATAATGAGAGTGATCCTAGTAATTTACCATGGAGTAAATTAGAAGTTGATGTTGTACTAGAATGTAGTGGACGATTTACAAAATATGAGGATGCTTATAAACATATTGATTCTGGGGCTAAAAAGGTTTTAATTAGTGCTCCTGGTAAAGGCAATATGAAAACGATTGTTTATGGTGTTAATGAAGATATTTTAGATGGAACTGAACAAATAATTAGTGCAGCATCATGTACTACTAATTGTCTAGCCCCTCTTTTAAAAGTAATTAATGATCATTATCAAATTAATAAAGGATTTATGACTACAGTTCATGCTTATACTAATGACCAAGCTACTTTAGATATCGCTCATAAAAAAGGGATATATGCAAGACGTGGCCGAGCTTGTGCTCAAAATATTGTTCCAGCTTCCACTGGGGCTGCTAAAGCAATTGGAGAAGTAATTCCTTCTTTAAAAGGTAAACTAGATGGAATGGCATTTCGGGTACCAGTAAGTGATGGTTCGGTTATTGATGTTACTTTAGAGTTAAATTGTAATACTACCGAAGATGAAATTAATAATTTATTAAATGCTAATAAAAGTATCGTATTACGAGTAACTCATGATCCTATTGTATCGAGTGATGTAATTGGTAAAAAATGTGGTACTTTAGTTGATTTACAATCAACCAATGTACTAAATGTTAATGATACTCAATTGGTTAAATTAGTTGCTTGGTATGATAATGAATTAGGTTATACAAGCCAAATGATTAGAACTTTAGAATGTCTATTTAAATAGACATTTTTTACTGGAAATAATTGATACTTAATGCTATACTATTTAAGTATTAATGGCCCGTTGGTGAAGTGGCTTAACACATAGCCCTCTCAAGGCTACATTCACGAGTTCGAACCTCGTACGGGTCACCAAGTGGTATTTAAAGATGTTTTTACATCTTTTTTTATTATTTTGCACAATGATTGTGCAAAATGGTGGTTAAATTAATATAAAATGCACAGTTTTTTTAAAATACTGTGCATTTTTATGAAAAATAATCTATAAAAATAACGATTACTACCATTTTTTGACATAATATAACAAAAAATGCACAATATATTGAATAAATTGTGCATTTTTGTTTAATCTTTAAATTATTAATGATATATATGATGTGTTCGTGGGAATAAATAATTAGAAAGAATCTCTAAACAATAGTTTAGAGTTTTTAATTAATAATAATTATGCTATAATATAAAGCGATAAAGGAGTGTTTTTATGACTAATAAAGATTTAGCAAATTTAATTTTTCCTAATATTAATAAAACTATTTTAGATTATGAAAAGATGTATCCAAGCCGTAATTTAGTTGATGGTGCTAAAGTTACTCGGTTTGCTCCAAGTCCGACGGGATTTGTACATATTGGTAACTTGTTTCAAGCCTTAACTGATTATTTTTTGGCTAAAAATAGTAATGGTATTTTTTATTTGCGTAATGAAGATACTGATACAAAAAGAGAAGTTGATAGTGCTGTAGATAAAATTATGGAAGTATTAGATTATTCTCATTTACTACCAGATGAATATGAATATAAAGATCAAGTAGTAGGTAATTATGGTCCTTATATTCAAAGTAAAAGAAAAGAAATTTATCATACTTTTATTAAGTATTTAATTGAAATAGGTCGAGCATATCCTTGTTTTTGTACAAAAGAAGATTTGGATATTATGCGTAAGAATCAAGAAGCTAATAAAGCAAGACTTGGTTATTATGGCCGTTATGCCCATTGTCGTAATTTAAGTATTGAAGAACAAATAGCAAAAATTAAAAATGGTGAAGAATACTGTATTCGTTTTAAATCAATGGGTAATTTTAATCATAAAATTAAATTTAATGATTTAGTAACTGGAACCATTGAATTTCCGGAGAATGATTTAGATGTTATTATTATGAAATCTAACGATTTATTACCAACTTATCATTTTGCTCATTTGGTCGATGATCACTTAATGCATACTACCCATGTTGTTCGTGGTGGTGAATGGTTATCAAGTGTACCAGTACACTATGAATTATTTCATACATTTAACTTTCAAATGCCTGAATATATTCATAATGCCTTACTTCTTAAACAAGAAGGGGATGTAAGAAGAAAAATATCTAAACGAAAAGATCCCGAAGCATTAATGACTTATTATATTGAAAAAGGTTATCCATATTTAGCAGTTATTGAATCATTAATGACGATATTAAATAGTAACTATGAAGAATGGCGAATGAAAAATCCGGATGCTTCTTACTTAGAATTTAATTTTACTCCTAGTAAAATTAGTACTAGTGGAGCTTTATATGATTTAGAAAAATTAGATAATATATCAAAGAATATGATATCTAAAATGACTAAAGATGAAGTATATAGTGGATTACTTGAAAATACTTTAGTATATGATCAAGAATTTGCTCAAATAATTTCTAAGGATGAAACATATACTAAAAATATCTTAAATATTGAACGAGAACAAAAGAAACCGCGAAAAGACTATGCCAATTTCTCTGATATAAAAAATTATATTTGGTATATGTATGATGAACTATTTATTAATCCAAACTATGAATGGCAATCAATTACAGATATATCTGAAATTAAGAATATTGTTAATACTTATTTAAATAAATATTATAGTGAATTAGATGATAAAGAAACTTGGTTTAATAAAGTTAAATTATTATGTGATGAAATGGGATTTTGTAGTGATATGAAGCAATATAAAGAAAATCCTGAAAATTATAAAGGTAGTGTAGCTGATGTATCAACTGTTATTCGAGTTGCTTTAACTAGTAAAGCTAATACGCCAGATTTATATGAACTATTAAAACTTATTGGTAAAGAAAGATTTATTAAACGAATAGAATTAATTAAATAGGAGAATAAAAATGGAATTAGGATTATATTTATTAATTATCATTATTCCTGTAATAGCCAGTATATTTATTAAAGTATCTTATAATAAATATAGTAATCAAGATAATGATATGAAGTTAACCGGTTATGATGTAGCAAGATTATACTTAGATAATACAGGATTAAATAATATTGATATTGTTGAAACTAGGGGAGAATTAAGTGATCACTATGACCCCAAAAGAAAAGTAGTAAGATTATCTACTAAAGTATATCATGATTCTTCGATTGCTAGTATGGCAATTGCTGCTCATGAGTGTGGTCATGCTAATCAAGATAAAGATGGTTATTTACTGATGAAAATAAGAAGTTTATTGGTACCAGTAGTTAATTTATGTACCGGATTATCTTACATAATTATAATAATTGGAATTTTAGCTGAAGCGTTTAATATTATTTTAATTGGTATTTCACTTACTGCTACAGGATTATTATTTCAACTGATTACGTTACCAGTAGAAATTAATGCTTCTAATAATGCTAAAAAAGAATTACAAAGATTAAATGTAGTATCTGATAGTGATATCTCAGGAGTATCTAATATGTTATTTGCAGCTGCTATGACTTATGTTGCTGGAGTATTATCAAGTGCCTTACAAATACTAAGATTATTACTGGTATTTAATAGAAGAGATTAAAGTTACGTAAGTGACTTTTTTTAATTGCATAATTACTTTATTTGTACTATAATAAGCAATAAATTCAGGAGGATATATGAAAAAGAGTGAATTATTAGCATTACTAAAGTTATTTGATGAAAACAGTGTTATAAAACTTTTTTATGAATATTGTTTTAATAAAAAATTAACTTATAAAGAACTAGAGAGTATTAGTTCAGAGAAATTAATGAATATATTAAAAAGTGAAGAACCAACAATGGAATTACAAAGATATGTTATGTTGGAATTAAATGATGGATTACTTCCAAAAGAAATATATGATTTATTGGAAAGCTTTGAAAAAATAGACGATGTAACATATTATATTGCATATAATAAGGAACATCAAAAAAGACCAAATATATTAAAAGAGTTAGAGTTAATAAATCAAGGATTAAAATTTCCTATAAACGCATATTGGGTTATTGATGCTATTCTTTCGTTAACTAATGAAAATAATATTATAAAGATATTGACTTCTGTACCAGACAATAAGCGTTTAGGGTCTTTATATAAAATATTTGATGCTAAAGCTAATCATCAACATACCGTTAAAACACATGAAAATGAGTTTACAAATATAGGTATTGCTTTAATGAGTACTGATGATTGTAGTTTATATTATGATGTATTGATTAATATAGTATCTTTAGAAGAATTACCGGAAGCATTTAAAAAAGTGGATAATGCACTAAAAAAGACAGATATAGTATCAAGCAGTATATATGATATTACTCGACTATTTAATTATGTAGTTGTTAAAAATATTATGGATTATAATCAAGCTATTTTATTTATTGATGATATAAACAAAATATTAAATAATTTTGAAAAAAGTAATAAACTAAAACGTGATTGTTTAATGAGATGTATTAGTTCTTCTGGTAAATACGATATTGAACTAATAAATCAAATTATGAATAGCGATAATGTATTAAAATTAGAATTATTTTATAATTATTCAGATAAGTATAGAGACGAAAAATTTTCAAAAGATAAACTTAAATATATTCTTTCTTTAGAAGATTCATCATTCATCCTTTCAAAAATATCTCGTGATGTTTTTTTTCTAGAAAAATTACCACTTGATTTGTTTAAAAAAATAATTGTTCGAGAAGATTATGATAGTGTACTTGATTTATATTTAGAAATGCAATATGAATCCTGGAATATCCCTTTAAATGAATATTTAATTGAACATGGGGATTTGTATAACATCTTAAAAAAATTATCTAAAAAATCAATGACTATAAAGGAATATCAAAAAATATTATCTTATAGTGGTAAAAACATTCAATTAGAAGATATAAAAGCATATTCCCTAGAAAATATTGATAAAGAAATATATGCAATTTTATATACATATGATGTAATTATTAGTGATGATTATAAATATATGTATATTAAAGAAGATATTAAAATTGTTGATGATCCTAGTTATCGAATGGAATCACTAGAAAATATTTCTATTCCTAATTGTATGGAATACTATGACATGATTAACAGAATCAACATTAGCGATATTACTGATGATGAAGAAATAGATTTTACTAAAAAGTTAATACCGGTTAAAAAGCAAAATTAATACTTTTGCTTTTTTATTGCTAAAATATTTTATTTATGATATATTAAGCCTAGTTAAGCGATGATTATACTATTAAGTAATTTATTTATAAACCTAACTAGAAATTAAGTGCCATTGGCTGTAAGTACTTAAAGAAAATAAATAAATGAATTTCAGGTATATAGTTTACTCGGAGATTGACCGATATATCATAAATAGAGTGCTAGATTTCTAGAATTAGGGTGGTACCGCGGATAATATATTCGTCCCTATTTTTAGAATTTTTTTTGTGGAGGGAAAAATTATGGAAGAAAAATTAAGAAGTATATTAGATAATGCTAAGAATAAGTTATCTAATTGTACGAAAGAAGCTGATTTACTTAATATTAAAAGTGAATTACTTGGTAAAAATAGTGCATTACAAGAGCTTTTAACGGGGTTAAAAGATATGTCTATTGAAGATAAGAAAACATATGGATCAGTAATTAATAATTTAAAAAATGAAATAAATGAGTTAATTACTAATAAAGCAAATGATATTGAACAAGCAAAAGTTAATGCTATTTTAGAAAAAGAAAGTGTTGATGTAACCTTACCGGCTACTAAAATAACTTCAGGAGCACCACATATTATCGAAAAAGTAATTGAGACTATTGAAGAAACTCTAATGAGTATGGGTTATGATGTATATGATGGACCTGAAATTGAAGAAGATCGTTTTAATTTTGAATTATTAAATGTTCCTAAAGGACATCCGGCTAGAGATGCTCAAGATACTTTCTATGTTAAACGAGAAGAATTACTTCTTCGTAGTCAAACATCTGGGGTACAAGCCAGAGTAATGCTTGAAAATAATGGGGAGAAACCAATTAGAATGATTTGTCCTGGTAAAACATATCGCCGGGATAGTGATGATGCTTCTCATAGTCATCAATTTACTCAAATTGAAGGATTATTAGTAGATAAAACAGCTAGTCTTACTGATTTAAAAGGAACGTTTGATATTATTGCTAAAAAGGTATTTGGGGATAAGGTTGAAACTCGTTTTCGTCCTAGTTATTATCCTTTTACTGAACCATCAGTTGAAACCGATGTAAGTTGTTTCTCTTGTGGTGGTAGTGGTTGTCCAATATGTAAAAATACTGGTTGGATTACTATTAGTGGGGCTGGTATAGTACATCCTGATGTTCTAAGAAAATGTGGATATGATCCAGAAATATGGCATGGCTTTGCCTTTGGTTTTGGAGCAGAGCGAATGGCAATGTTAAAATATGGTATCAATGATATAAGAGCATTCTATGAAAATGATTTAAGAGCAAATGCATTATTTGATCGAAAGGATAGTGATAATAATGATTAGTTTAAATTGGGTTAAAGATTATCTTGATTTACAAAATGTTGATCTAAAAAAGTTAGCTGAAGAAACCACCAAAACTGGTGTTAATATTGAAAAAGTAATTACTAGTCATATCGATCACTTAGTAATTGGAGAAGTAACTGAAGTTATCGACCATCCTAATAGTGATCACCTACATATTTGCCAAGTTAATGTTGGTAGTGAGTCACTACAAATTGTATGTGGAGCCCCAAATGTAAGAAAAGATTTAAAAGTAATAGTGGCACTACCTGGTGCAGTATTACCTGGTGATTTTGTAATAAAAGTTGGTAAAATAAGAGATGTTGAATCAAATGGAATGATATGTGCTTTATTTGAACTTGGATTAGAAGAAAAAACGGAAGAAAACTATAATAAAGGAATTCATGAACTTGATAGTAATGCACCAGTTGGAAGTGACGCGCTTGCTTATTTAGGATTTGATGATACTTTTTATGAAGTAGATATTCATAAACATCGTAATAATGATTGTTATTATCATATTGGTTTTGCTTATCTTTTAGGAACTATTCTTAATAAAGAAGTTAAATTACCAGAAATGACTTACAGCGAAATAACTGATAATGTTAATAACTATATTAAATTAGATGTTAAAACAAATAAATGCCCATATTATATTGGTAAAATGGTTAAAAATGTGGTTATTAAAGAATCCCCTGAGTTTATTAAAAAGAGACTATTAGCAGTAGGGATGAGACCTATTAATAATGTCGTTGATATTAGTAACTATGTCATGCTTGAATATGGTCAACCAATGCATTTCTTTGATTATGATAAATTAGGTGGTAATGTATTAGTTAGAGATGCAATAGATACTGAAGTAATAAAAACATTAGATGGTGTAGAGAGAATATTAACTAAAGATGATATTGTAATTACTAATGGCGATAAACCAGTATGTATTGCAGGTGTTATGGGTGGATTTAATACTGAAATAACTGATGATACTAAAACTATCTTTATAGAAAGTGCTATTTTTGATCCTATTAGTATTAGAAATACAGCTAATCGACTTAATTTAAAAAGTGAAGCATCAATTCGTTATGGTAAAGGATTAAACTATGAATTTACTGAGAATGCAATAAATAGAGCTTGTTATTTACTAGAGAAATATGCTGATGCAACTATCTTAACCGATACAGTAATGCATGATAACTTAGATAAAACACCAAAAGTTATTACATTTAGTCCATTGAGTGTTAATAGTATCCTAGGTATTAATATAACTCCAGAAGATATGGCTAAAGAATTAAGAAGATTACATTTTAATTTTGATTATAAAGATGGTAATTTTATTGCTACTATTCCTAATTATCGTTTAGATATGGAATTAAATGTAAATGATATAGCAGAAGAAATAGGTCGGTTATATGGATATCATAATTTAATATCTACTACTCCAGTATTACCTGTTAAAAAAGGAGAATATAAAGGAGATGTAGGATTAAAAAAACAAATATCTAAACGATTACGTTCGCTTCTTTTAAACGAAGTTAAGACATATACTTTAACAAGCATGGAAATGTCTAATACTTTTAAATATGATGATAAAGATGGTTTATTATTACCAAATCCAATGAGTAATGATAAATCAGTGATAAGAAATACAATCTTACCATCATTAATAAATGTGTTTAACTATAATAAAGCAAGAAAAGTAAATGATATAAATATATATGAAATAAGTAAAACTTATGATAGTAATTTAGTAGAAGATACTAAAATAGCTTTACTATTAAGTGGAAATTATATTGTTAATAACTGGCAACATAGTGGTCTTAAAGTAGATTTCTTTCTAGTTAAAGGCATAGTGGAAAACTTACTTGATTATCTTGGTTATAAGAATAGATATAGTTTTGTTAAAAATAATATTAATGATTTACATCCTGGTATAGGGGCTAATATAATATTAGATAAAGAAAATATTGGTATTATTGGTCGTGTTCATACGAATATTACTAAAGATGAAGTTTATGTAGTAGAATTATCATTAAATGCCTTAAATAAGCCCGTTAAAGCATTAAAGTATAAAGAACCGAATAAATACCCAGAAATTAAGAAAGACATGGCATTTGTGGTTAAAAATGATATTACAGCCAATGACATCATAAATGAAATAAAACATAGTGGTGGTAGATTATTAACTAATATTGATATCTTTGATGTATATACTGGTACTAATGTATTAGAAGGAACAAAATCAATTGCCTTTAATTTAACATTTAGTGACACTAGTAGAACATTAAGTGATGAAGAAGTAACTAAAGTATTTAATAATATAATTAGTAATGTTACAACTAAATTTAATGCTGAATTAAGAGATAAATAGTTATCTCTTTTTTATTACATAAAAAAATAATGGCAACGCCATTATTTATTAATTTGTAACTGTTCTTGTTTTACCAGTTTTTACCCAACCACTTAAAGTAGTTTGAGAATTCCATGTATATGTAATAGTTAAAGTACATTTAGTCCATTTCTTTGCTTTAACAATTTCATCATTATTAGTTTTATAACAATATTCACCATTTAAAGCAAATCCAGTAGGACAAGTATATCCAATAAATTCTTTATTTTGTGCTTTAGTGCAAGTATTATTACTCTTATTATAAGTATAACTTGAATCACTACAATAGAAAGTATCATCAGTCTTAACTGTTTTATAACATATCATTGAAGCACCACTACCAGAAGAAAGGTATCCAGTTGGACAACTATATACTTTAGCAGTACTATATGATGGAGTACCATATTCAGTACTTGATGTATAACATGTTGAACCACCATTATTACTTCCACCGTTAGGACAGTCATATGTAGTTACTATATTTCTTTTATATATACGATAAGTATAAGTAATAACTATACCAGGACAATTAGATGAACTAGTACATACATATTTACTAGATGAACCAGTTAATTCATACTTAGTAGTATCATTACCAGTTAATCCTCTTGTAGATGATGTAGATCCAGCACCATACCATGCTCCATAACCTTTACTACTACGAGCAGGATATGAACCATTAACATTTTTAGCACAACTATTATTTACATCTCCACCATTAGGACAACTTACAGTAGTAGCGCCATTACTTTCAATAACCGCAGCATATTCAGTTTTAGTATCACCAACAACTCGAACTGGAGTCATAGTAAGTACTTTACTTTCTGAATATTGTTTTGTGGCATTAATCTTAGTATCTTCAGTATATTTAACACAGTTAGTTCCTACTAATGAATAACCAGCCTCACAAATATAACTAGTATCTTTAATAACTCTTTCTTTCTTATATTGATATTGAACATAACTAGTTTGTTTTGTAGTTGTTTCTTCCTTCTTAGTTGTTTCTTCTTTTTTAGTAGTACTTTTCTTATCAGTAGTACAAACGCAATTATTATTTGTACATACATTATAACATCCAATTGTATCTAAGATAAAATCAGACTCATTACCACAAGTTAAATCAATTCGTAATTGATATTCTTGATCAGTAATTTTAGTTACTTTTACATAACTTTTATTTACATCACAAGCTTTATTATCTAAATCTTTTAATTCTCTTATAATATTTTTTTCAATCATCTCACGAAGAGTCATACTAGTAGAATCACCAATATTTTTTGGTAAACGATCTACGGTATAATAACTCTTAGCGGCATTTTGAAAACTATTAAAGTTATCACCAAAATTAGAATTATTTGAAATGTTTTTATTTGGCATTGGAAATATCCATACTAGTACAAGTACAAATACAAAAATGGTAAGTGCACTAATAGCTAATTTTAACCAATTAATTCTTTTTGTTTCCATAATTTATATCCCCCTGATTTTCTACTTAACAATGGTATAAGAAATACCATCTTCATCAGTATATATTCCTGTATCAGCATCATAGATTCCAGATTGTTTTTGTGTGACTATAGCATTAGCATCTATTACAGCTCCATTTAAGTAACCTGATAACATATTTAATTCGGTTTCACAAATTGGATCATTTAATTCTGCAAATAATTTATCAATAGTATAATTATGATTAACACTAGTAGTAGTTCCATCTTCACTAACAATCGAAACAGTATTTGTTATTTTCATCTTTGGTGCAATAATATTAGCAAGTGGTTCCATAGCTGATAATTTAATAATATATAATACTCTTTCAGCGGAAGAATTATATTGAGTAAATAAGGAATGTTTTTCATTATTTACTAATACATCGTCAATTCTAGTTGCAGTAGTTGAATAGTTTTTTTCTTCAACAACCAAATTATTTAAAGCATATATATATTCTTTAGCACCTTCATAACGAATCGTTTCGTTATCACTAAGTAATTTATCTTGAATAGCGTCTAAATATTCTAATTCTTCTTTAGCAACAGTATCTTCAACTAATAAACTAGAAGTTTCAAAGTTTCCAATATCATAACCAGCTGTATTTTCAATTCCCATTAAATTATTAATTTGAGTAATTTCTTTATTTACTTCAGCATTAACGATAGTTGAAACATATGTGTTTGCTTCATCAAATGTTATTGATTTATCATTACTACGATTAAAGAATTTCATCATATCAATTAATTCTTCTTTGGTAATATCCATTTCACCAGTATTTATTAATTCAGCTTGTTGATTGATTAAATCATTGATATTAATTGAGGCAATTTCTTCGACATCAATTACTTCTAATTCAATATCTTCACTTACTGGAGTAATACCATCTTCATCATTTATATGTGGAGTAATAATATTATTTTTACCACAACCTTTAAGCAAGGTTATCGCTAATAAAGATAGAGCACATATTGCAGATACTCCTGTAAAAATTAATAATCCGTTTAAAATAATTTCTTTCTTATCAGATTTATTATCAGTTTCTTCTTGGTTGTCATTATTAATCTCATCAGTATTAATGCTAATAAATTCTTTACATTCTTCATCGTTAATTATTTCAAGTATTAACTTACCATACTCATCATTTAATGCATTAAATGTTGCATCATCAATTGAATTATTATTAATATCATTAATATCTTTATCACAATTTTTTACAAAAATATTAAATAATTTAACATCATTAATTAAATTAGTATTATCAATGTTATTAATAATGTTATTAGTAATAATTTTAGAATCCTTATCAATTTTTTTAAGAACTACTTTCTTAACTGTAGTAATTCTTCCAATTAATATATTTTTTTCTTCACTTGTAATCTTTTCCATAAAAAATCCCCCTTTTGTGAATATGGGGGTTATTTTATCATAGACATAATAAATTGTCAAGCGACTATAAATGCTTATTAAGTCGCCTGCTAGCCAAAACCCCTTTATTTCACTAACAAATAAATGTTATCATATATGTAAACATTTGTCAAGTACTAGTCAAACTTAGTTATTCATGGTATATTATATGAGCAAATGTGATAATATATTTGTATATGGGGCAGACTTGGTTTCGACAGGGTATTGTTACATATGATGGCAAGTGGTAGAGATACCTTAAATCTAAATTAAATATAAACGGAGAAAATAATTTTTCTTTCGCTCCATCATTTGCTTAATCTAATTTAAGTAAGGAGCACCTTAATATGTTTATATCTTTGGGATATATTTAGGATAATAAACAAGGATTATACTATTTGACTGTTTAGAGCCAAATAAAGAATAATATCTAATCTAGTTTATTAATAGGTGTGCCAGATCCGGTTGATAAATGAATTAATAATTCTGACTAAACTTGTAGAAATTGTATGATGATGTATCTTGGACAGGAGTTCAATTCTCCTCTGCTCCACCATTTATTAAATTAACTAATCATTATTGATTAGTTTTTATATGGCAATATATGATTTAAGGATTGTTTATTAAAAATTAAAAAGGAAAGTTAAATCTTTCCTTTTTTTTGTAAAATCATTTTAAATTCTTCAACATTATTTGCAACATCAAAATAATCATAAATAGAATCACTATTAAAATTTCTTTTTACTAAATCTTCTATTAATAAGAGTGTTGTATCAAAACTATGATCATAATTCCAAATAATTAGTATCTTATTAGCATCATTACTTCTTATTTCTTCTAAATGACCAAAAAATTCTGATATCGTACCAGTGCCACCGGCTAACATAATGATAATATCACCACTATATAATATAGCTTTTTTTAGATCATATGTTGTATCAAACACTAAATGATCAGCTTCTGGTAAATTATTAATATCATCAGCATATTTTTTTGATGTAAAGCCATGCATTGGTAAATTGGCTGTTTTAAATGCTTCATAACATTGACCCATAATCGATATCGAGCATGACCCCCAGTTTAATTCGGCATCAGGTATAGTCACTAAATAATTTAGTAAAATATTAGCTGACTCTTTGTATACATTATCAATTTTATCATTGGATGATGAACTAATTGTAAACTTCATAACTTTCTTCCTTTTCTGTTACAATTATATCATATTTTTTCTTGATTTATATTTCTTTTTATATTACTATACATATTAAATCATGGAGATATGTATGAAAAAAGAAGTAACCAAGGAATTATATTTATATATTAAGGAAATCCTTTTATTAAAAAAAGAAATTAGAATGTCTTATCATAATTTAAGAAAACAGACCACTGCAGTTGCAAAATGTTTAGATCCAAACCAATTACAGTATAAAAAATATGTTACCTTATTAAAAAGTAATTTAACCGATTATTATAACTTTGTTGATATTGTTAATACAATATTAACAATTATTCTTCAACATATAACTAAATTTGATGATTATGATGTTGTTGATCGGATTTATGGTGAATTAACGGTTTATATTGATAATTATCATAATTTTTGTTTTCTAATACCAGAATATGTTTTAACTACTAGTAAAGATAATGGTTTATTGTATCCAAAAATTAAAAATTTTTCCGAAATGAACGATGATACGTACTCCGAATATGTAAATATGATAATGTTTCATACCACAAAAATTGAAGAACATATAAAGTTATTAATAAAGAATAAAGATATTACTAAAAAACAATGGGATTTCATAAAAAATAATTTAGTAATTGATAATGATTGCCATGAGAAATCGTGGATTGAAGATATTTTAGATAACGATGAAGTAGTGGATATTAAAATCCATCTTAATAGTATTCATGACTTGGAAAGTTATGAACTAGGAATGGATTGTTTATTATTAGGATTGTTACTAAAAAAAGTGTTAAAAGAATATCAAAATATTAATGAAAAAGTATATATAAAAAAAGAGGATAAAGATAATGGAAATTAAAGATACATCGACCTTTACAACTAAAAAGGAATATATTTATTATTTGTTTGATTTAATTAATTTAGCTAATGCTGATCATAAGTATTATCTTTCTTGCATTAGATCTCTTAATAAATTTATTGGGATATTTCCTCTAACTGACCTTCAAAATGGCTTAGATGATGTAAAAGATTTAAATGAAGTAATAAAAAATGAACAAAAAGCTGAAGATTATATTTGTAGTATATCAGAATTGATTTCTGAAGAAAAAATGTTGTATGAAAATAATTATCAAAATATAGTAAATATTTTTTATGAGATAATCCAAATAATTGAACGAGGTAATGACTGTAGCCGAACTAATGGTGTAATTGATGATTTAACAAGTCGATATATAAAAACAATATCTATTGCTAGACAAAATATAGCAATTCTTTATAAAGGTTTAATTGAGTATCAAAAACCGGAATTAATAGGATATGATAATAAGTGTCTATATTTTCAATATTTTGAACAATGTATTGATGAATTATATTATATTGATAATCCGTTAGATGATATTTATGATTATTTAATCCAAGAAAAAATATTAACCAAGAAAAAAATTAAATTCTTAAAGAAAAGAATGGAAATAATTAAAGATGATGAATTAAAATCAACAAAAATAGAAAGTTATATTAATAATGGCTTGGTAAAAGATTTATTTATTGTTATTCCGAAAATTATTGATGAAAAAACCTTTAAAAATTGTTTGGAATTATTAGCAGGTGCTAGTTTATACTGTGATTATTTTAAAAAACCGGTAAACGAAGATGAAATCGATAATAAAATTGCTAAAATAATGATGAACGTTGAGGAAGAATTAAAAATAAAGTAATGAAATATTACTTTATTTTTGTTATAATTAATTTGAGGTGGATATTTATGAAAAATATCATATTAACAGCAGATCGACCAACTGGTCATTTACATCTAGGACACTATGTCGGAAGTGTAAAAAAAAGATTAATGTTAGAAAATACTGATTTTGATAAAATGTATGTCATGATAGCTGATAGTCAAGCATTAACTGATAATTTTGATAATCCTAAAAAAGTAAGAGAAAATGTTTTTAATGTTGTAGTCGATTACTTAGCTTGTGGATTAGATCCAGAAAAAGTTACTTTTTTTATTCAATCTGAAGTATCAGAGTTAACTGAGTTAACATATTATTATATGAATTTAGTATCTTTCTCTCGACTTAAACGCAATCCAACTGTAAAACAAGAATTGAAATTACGAGATTTTTCAGAAACCTTACCAGTTGGATTTATGTGTTATCCAATCAGTCAAGCAGCGGATATAACTGCTTTTAAAGCAAATATTATCCCAGTTGGAGAAGACCAATTACCAATGATTGAACAAACTAATGAAATAGTTCATAAATTTAACAGTTTATATAAGACTAATTGTTTAGTTAAATGTGAAGCAATCTTACCTGATAATGAAGAAAGTATGAGACTTCCTGGTATTGATGGTAAGAATAAAATGAGTAAATCACTTGGTAATTGCATATATTTAAGTGATGATTCTGAAACGGTTAAAAATCAAGTTATGAAAATGTATACAGATTCTGAACATATCAATATAAATGATCCTGGAAAAGTTGAAGGAAACATGGTGTTTACTTATCTTGCTGCTCTTTCTACAGATAAAGATTTTGAAAACTATTTACCCGAATATAAGAATTTAAATGAATTAAAAAAAGCCTATAGTCATGGTGGTGTGGGTGATGTATATATTAAAAAATTCTTAATCAATGTTATTGAAGGAATATTAAGTCCAATTAGGGAAAAAAGAATAGAATTGTTAAAAGAACCAGATAAAATTATGGCTATTTTGGAAAAAGGAACTAAAGAGGCAAAACTGGTAGCTAAACAAACTGTAAGGGAAGTTAAAGATGCCATGTTACTAAACTATTTTAAAGACTAACAAATAGTCTTTTTTGATAAGGAGATATTATTATATGTTAAAAATAAATAAATTGACTAAATATTATGGTAAAACACTGGGGGTTAAAAATTTAAGTTTAGAAGTAAAAAAAGGTGAAATATTTGGTTTTATTGGTCCAAATGGAGCTGGTAAATCAACTACTATTCGATGTATTATGGAT
The DNA here is from genome assembly GCA_964415015.1 of uncultured Muribaculaceae bacterium. Taxonomy (GTDB): domain Bacteria; phylum Bacillota_I; class Bacilli_A; order RF39; family UBA660; genus RGIG8386. The sequence continues at coordinate 35,322 of CAYPXM010000003.1, forward strand.
ATGATAAACAAAAGTAGTGGAAGCATATATATTGACAATACTTTAGTTACAAGAAGAAATCATAAAGTATTAGAAAATGTTGGATACCTACCGGGAGAAATTCATTTATATGAGGATTTTAAAGTATCAGAAATGATTAATTATAGTAAAAAGTTTTATCATAAAGACTTAGATAAACGGATTAATTATTTAGTTAAAAAATTAAAGTTAGATACTACTAAAAAAGTCGAAGATTTATCTTTAGGTAATTTAAAAAAATTAGGAATAGTATTAACGTTAATGCATGAACCAAAACTTTTAATTTTAGATGAAGCCACTAGTGGTTTAGACCCGTTAATTCAAGAAATATTTTATGAATTATTATTAGAAGAAAAAAATAAAGGAACAACAATATTCTTTTCTAGCCATATTCTAAGTGAAGTAAAAAGAATTAGTGACCGAATCGGAATTATTAAAGATGGTGTATTAGTAAAAACGATAAGCTCCGATTTAATTAAAGAACAAAAAGAATATGTTATTACCGTATCAGGAAATATTAATAAACTTAAAAAAAGTTTTGAACATATAGTTAATATTGATGATAATACCATAAAATTCATTTATGATGGTAATATAAATGATTTAATTAGTAACTTAAGTAACTATAAATTAAATAAAATATTGATTGAAGAGCCTTCTTTTGAAGACTTATTCATGGAATATTATAAGTAGGTGAAATGATGTTTTTAAAAGAATTAAAAGTAAATTATAAATCTTTAATTATTTGGATATTAATTGCAAGTATAACTTATGGAGCCATTTTATATATATATCCCTCAATAATTGAAAGTATGAATGTGGAGCAAATAGATGCAATGATGGCTTCTATGCCGGAAGCATTTTTAAAAACTGTTAATATGGATATAACCAGCATTACTTCCGCTTTTGGGTGGTTTAAATCAGAAGGAATGACCTTTTTATTGTTAATTACCAATTGTTATGCTTGTATTTTAGGGGCTAATATCATTTTGAAAGAGGAAAGTGATAAAACATATGAGTTTTTACTTTCAAAACCAATTACCCGTAATCGCGTATTAACAACTAAAATAATGACAGGAATTATTTATATTAGTTTATTAATAATTATTTCTGGAATATTTATTTGTATATCATTGGGAATAAATGAATCTTTTGATAAATCTCAATTCATTTTACTTATTGCTAGTCAATTTTTAAGTGCTATTCCTTCATTTTTATTTTTATTATTAATATCTTTATTTTTTAAAAAGAGTAAAAAAATCTTTGGAATAAGTATTGGAGTCGTATTTTTAAATTATTTCTTTTCTCTAATATCTACTATTAGTACTAAAACAGAAAATTTTAAATATCTTAGTCTATTTACGTTATCTAATATTAGAAACATTGTTGTTAATAATACAATTGAAATAAAATACGTTTTATTTGCGATAATTTTTTGTATCATTTCTATTGTATTAACATATATTATCTATAACAAGAAAGAATTTGTCTAATAATTCTTTTTTATGATATAATTTTTTTGTAAAGAGGAATGACATGAAAAAAATAGATGAACAAAACTTTTTTAATATTGTTAGTGATATCATCGTAAACCCAGAATATATTAATTTACGTAATGAAAAGCATCATGGAATAAGTCGTTTTGACCATTCGATTAGAGTCGCAAAATTTACTTATCGAATGACAAAATATTTAAAACTAGATCAAGTAGCAGCGACTAGAGGAGCAATGTTACATGATTTTTATACTATGGCTGAAGTTGACCAATCTGGTAAAAAGGGGAGTTGCATTCATCCATTAATTGCAGCAGAAAATGCGCAAAAATATTATAATTTATCAAAAAGAGACATAAATATTATTGAGTCTCATATGTTCCCGTTAGGTAAAGTACTACCTAAAAGTAAAGAAGCATGGCTTGTAGATGCTATGGATACTGCTATCGCGACATATGAATTAACTAAATTTAAATTAAATGGCGCTATTGCCTTATATATATTATTTTTTATTAATCTTATTATTTTTAAAAAATAATTTTTTAATGTCTCCGTAGCTCAGTTGGATAGAGCGATCCCCTCCTAAGGGATAGGTCGTTGGTTCGATTCCAATCGGGGACACCAGTTTATTAAAAAACCTTAAGATTATTTTGTCTTAAGTTTTTTTATATGCTATAATCTAGTTAATTACGGAGGTATCTATGAAATTTAAAACAGAAACAAAGGAAATATTAAAAGTAATAATATTTATCGCTATTCTTTATTTACTAATTATTAATTTTGGCAATGTTATTAATATTATTAAATTTTTATTTAATATTTTCAGTCCATTTATAATTGGTGCTTGTCTAGCATTTATAATTAATATTCCGATGCGTAATATTGAAAAGTTCTTATGTAAATTCAAGAAAAATCATGAAGGTAATGGTCTTACTAGAGCTTTAGGTATTTTAGGCGCCCTAATATTTTTAGGGGGTATCCTTGTAGGAGTTTCCTTTGTAGTAATTCCCCAGTTAATTGATAGTATAGAATTATTAATTGATAAAATGCCAACTATAATTGACCATGTAGAAAAATTCACGGTTGATTTATTTAATCGATTCCCTGATATTCAAAATCGTGTTTCAGAATTGTTTGTAAATGATAATATGAACGATTATATTTCAAAATTCTTAAATTATACCATAAATGGGGTAGGTTCAATTATTACTGTTATTATAAGTGGTGCTGCTAATACCGTTATAGCTATTATCTTTGCAATATATTTATTGTGTCAAAAGGAATATTTAAGTAAAGCATTTAAAAAAATAATCTATGCTTATTTTAAAAAGCCAAATGCCGATAAAATTAAAGAAGTTGCTAAATTAAGTAATAAAACGTTTGCTAATTTTATCTCGGGCCAATGTGTTGATGCAATAATTCTGGGGCTTATTTTATTTATCGCTCTTACCATATTTAGAATTCCTTATGCCCCACTTATTGCTGTCCTAACCTGCATTACTGCTTTAATTCCAATATTTGGTGCGTTTATTTCAATGGCTGTAGGAGCAATAATTATTGCGATTGAAAGTCCTTTTCAAGTAATTCTATTTTTCTTAATATTTATAATTATACAACAAATAGAAGGAAATTTTATTTATCCAAAAGTAGTTGGAAAAAGCGTTTCATTACCAGCTATGTGGACATTATTATCAATTACAATAGGTGGAAGTTTATTAGGATTAGTTGGAATGCTACTGGCATTACCAATTACATCAATCATATATCAGTTGTTTGTATTAAAAACAAATAAATTATTGAAATTAAAAGATATTAGCATTAAATAATATCTTTTAATTTGACTTTTTTAAACCATTTATATATAATAACCCTTATTAAAAAAAGGGGATAGAGTTATGGGAGAATTAATTTTAACTGATCAAGCATTTTTTGATGGTAGTAATTGTGAAGTATCATTAAGTAATTGTGATTTTGGATTATCATTATATGTTGATAATGATAATCCGTTAGATAAACAACTGTTAAAAACTGAAGAGATGCAAGCTAAAATAGATGAATATATCAGTTTTGGAGATTTACTAGAAGAAGTTGACAACTTAGAAGTGTATCGAGAATTAAGAAATAACCCAAAAAATTTATGGAATAATGTCTCATACATAAAATTATGTTTTGAAAATATAGATGAACTAGAATTTATTAAAAATAATAAAAATATCCTTAGTAAAAAAATCGTTATCAATGAGTTTATTGATATTATCGACCTAGATAAAGTTCTTGCTTTATTAGATAAATTTCATGATTATCGAGATATTATTTATGTTGGGATGGTAAATAATTTTGAATATGTTTCATTAAGTGAGTGCTATCAAACGATTATGAAAATAAAAAATATATCTGATTATATTATGAGTAAAAATTTATCACCAGTGGAATTAATAATGTATACATATGATATAGTAAGAAATCGAGTTTATAAACAAGAAGAAAATGGAGAAAAATCAACTAAATCAAGGGACTTAAGCGGTGCTTTATCTGGCCGAGATATCGTATGCGTTGGTTATGCTAATATTTTAGAAGCGATATTAAAATACTGTAACATTACTTCCTTTTGTGCCGGTCTTACCGATAAGAATAATGAAATTAGTGGGCATGAAAGAAATATTATTTATGTTAAGGATGATAAATATAATATCGATGGTGTTTATTATTTTGATACTACTTGGGATAGTAAAACTATGGGAGATGAAAACGAATATTTAAATGGCTATTTATGTTTTGCTAAAACTCGCTTAGAAATGGAAACATACGAAAAACGACAATTTATTTATGATGAATGTCCTTATTACTTTCTTGATTTACCGAATAAAATTAAAGAATTACTAGATCATAATGAGTTAGAAAAATGTTATGAATTGTATTATAAATCAATAAAATATATGACTAGAATAATTGGTAAAAAAATCATTGATTCTGAGTATTTTTTTCCGATATTACCAAAATATAATCAATTTGATCATGATAAGTTTGTAAATGACGTTTTAGAAGTTATCGATTATTTTAATCGTCCATTATCAGCTGAAACATATTTATTAATCCTAAATAATGTCCGAAAAATCGAGTATTATGATGACCCGGATACTTATTTATATGATTTTAATACTATGTTCAAAATATGTATCCAATCAGATTGGAAGTTTAAAAATGATCATTTATCAAAAGAACAACAAATAATGAAATATCTATTTAATCAGGATATAAAACAAACATTTATTAATTATGTTAGACAAGAAGAATTACCTAGGGAAATACTTGAGACAAGATTAACTAAAGTATTACTAAATATTAGAAATAAAAAGAGTTAAGGACGATTTATTTTTTCTTGATAATATATATTGATATGCTATAATTTTAATGGATGCCGATTTAGCTCAATTGGTAGAGCAACTGAATCGTAATCAGTAGGTTGAGGGTTCAAGTCCTTTAATCG
>CAYPXM010000004.1:0-34514 GCA_964415015.1 uncultured Muribaculaceae bacterium
TTGCTGATTATCATGACGCAACAAGCATCGAAAAAGGTATAAATATTCTTATTACAGTAAAAAAGGATGCAAATGCAAACGTTGTATTAAATAATTTATATAAACATACTGCCTTACAATCTAATTTTGGTATTATAATGTTAATGCTTGATAATGGTGTACCAAAAATATTAAATTTAAAAGATATAATTTCTAAATATATAGATTTTCAAAAAGAAGTTATTATTAAAAGAACTAGATTTGATTTAGATAAGACTGAAGCAAGAGTACATATTTTAGAAGGTTATAAAATTGCTTTAGATAATATTGATGAGGTTATAAAAATTATTAAAACCGCTAGTACTGATATCGAAGCAAAAACAAATTTAATTAATAAATTTGGACTTACAGAAATTCAAGCTGAAGCAATTATGGAATTAAAACTTCGTAAATTAACTGGTCTTGAAAGAGATAAAATAGAAAGTGAACTAGCTGATTTATTAAAATTAATAGAAGAATTAAAAGCAATATTGGCTAGCGAAGCTAAAATATTGGAAATTATTAAAACTGAATTAATTGAAATAAAGAATAAATATGCGGATGAACGACGTACGACAATTGATATGACTGCAATAGAATATATAGAAGATGAGTCATTAATTCCTGAAGAAAATATAATGATTGCTTTAACTAATAAAGGTTATATTAAAAGAACTACGCTTGATACATTTAAATCTCAAAATCGTGGTGGTGTAGGAGTTAAAGGAATGTCGACTAATGATGAAGATTTTGTTAGCCATTTGTTGAATTTATCCACTCACGATTACATTTTATTCTTTACTAATAAGGGTAAAGTATATCGAATGAAGGGATACGAAATTCCTGAATTTAATCGTCAATCTAAAGGAATTCCTATTATTAATTTATTACAAGTTGAAAAAGACGAATTAGTTAATTCAATAATTCAAATTTCTTCCGATGATAAGTGCGAAAATTTAATTTTTGCTACTAAAAAAGGATTAATTAAGAAGACCAAGTTATCAGAATTTGATAGTATTAGATCAACCGGTAAAATATGTATTACATTAAAAGATGACGATGAATTAATAGGTGTTAAAAAAACTTCTAATGATGATATGGTTTTAATTGGATCTAGCAATGGTCGAATGGTTCGCTTTAATGAAAAAGAAATACGAACGATGGGTAGAACTGCAAGTGGTGTAAAAGGAATTAATCTTGGAGATAGCGTTTGTATTGGCGTTGCAATTACTAAAAACGATGATCAAATATTAATTGTAACAGAGAAGGGTTACGGTAAACAAACAAATGTTTGTGAGTATCGTGAGACTAAACGAGGTAGCAAAGGTGTAAAAGCCTTGAATATTACTGATAAAAATGGCCCAATGGTTACATTTACTATAGTAGAAAATAATAAAGATGTTATTCTTATTACAGATTCTGGCATGTTAATTCGAATGCCTTTAGAACAAGTTTCTTGCTTAGGTAGAGTTACTCAAGGTATTAGATTAATCAATATTAAAGATAATCAAAAATTATCAACTGTTAGTTTAGTAGATAAAATTATTGAAGAAGAAACAATAGAAAATTAGCAGTAACAATGTTCCACGTGGAACATTGTTTTTTTATCAAATTATTTCCCGGGAAATAATTTGAAAACTAATATACTAAATTTATGGTATGTATGTATCATGTATCGTTTTTTAATTAATATATTTTTATTATCTTATATAATTATTTCCCGGGAAATAATTATTAATTAATTTAAATTTTTTTAAAAACAAATAGTTCATCAATGTTTCACGTGGAACATTGAAAATTTTTGTTAGATATTATTATACAAAACAAATGAATGTTCCACGTGGAACATTCATCAAAAATAGTAAAATTATTGAATTTGAAAAATTTTTCTTCAAAAATTGATTTTTTGGATTGTTTCTAAATACAAAATCTGTGTTTTATATAATTAATATACACATTTAGTGATAATTAAACTAATGTTCCACGTGGAACATTGCTATTTTAATAAAAATGTAGTAAATTATATATGTGCAACAAGAATAATGTAATCTGGTCAGAGTAGGAATACAGCAGCCACGTCATTTCCTTCTTGTGTGCACTTTTTTTATGGAGATGATATATATGGATATAGAAAAGGAATTATTAAAATTAATTATTAAAGCAAATAAAAAAAGTGAATTACCAATAGCTTGTATAATTACTAGAAATAATAAAATGATTTCTAAAGCATATAATAAAAAAAATAAATCACACAAAGTAATTGATCACGCTGAAATAATAGCAATTACAAAAGCAGCTAAGAAGTTAAAAACTTGGAATTTAAGTGACTGTATATTATATGTTACTCTAAAACCATGTAAAATGTGCGAGGAAGTAATAAAACAATCATACGTAAAAGAAATATATTATATTCTTGATAATAATAAGACAATAAATTACAAATATAGTAGCAAACAATTGTTTGTGTCAAATAAAACAAAATTTCAAAAAATACTTAAAGAATTCTTTGTAAACAAGCGATAAAATGATATAATAAAGATACAGGTGATATTATGGACTACAAAGTATTATATCGAAAATATCGTCCACGAAACTTTGAAGAAGTAATTGGACAGGAATATACAATTAATATGCTTAAAAATGCCTTTTTGGAAAACAAAATTTCGCATGCTAATATTTTTACTGGTCCAAGAGGTACAGGAAAAACTAGTACTGCAAAATTATTAGCTAAGTTAATTAACTGTGAACATCCTATTAATGGTAATCCATGTGAAGAGTGTTCTAGTTGTACAAATTACCGTGAAAATCCAGATATTATAGAAATAGATGCTGCATCCAATAATGGCGTAGATCAAATTCGAGAATTAATTAATAATGTTAAAATAGCTCCGTCTTATTCAAAATATAAAGTTTATATTATTGATGAAGTTCATATGCTTACACCAAATGCTTTTAATGCTTTCTTGTTGACCCTTGAAGAACCACCAAAAAATATAATTTTTATTATGGCTACTACGGAAATTCAAAGTGTACCTATAACAATATTAAGTAGATGTCAAAGATTTGATTTTAATCGTTTAAATGCCAATACTGTTTATGAACAATTGAAGAAAGTATCAGTTTTAGAGAAAATTAATATAGAAGACGATGCAATTAAGGAAATTTCATCTATATGTGAAGGTGGTATGCGAGATGCTTATAGTATTCTTGATCAAATTTCCAATAACAACAAGGTTGTAACAGTTGAAGATGTTTATCATATGTTTGGTTCTATTTCCAATAACAGCATTAATGAGTTGATAGATGACATTATCAGTAATAATGTTTCAAATATAATTTCTACTATAGATATTTTTAAAAAAAGCAGTACAAATTATTTAAATATAGTAGACAAATTGATTTATAACTTAAATGAACGAGCAAAACAAATTAAATTGGGAAATAATTTGGATAATATTGATTTTTATAAAGATTTAATCATGGAACTTGCAAAAATATATAATAATAAATCTATTGTAAATCCTTATTTAATTATAGAGGTATTATTGTTAAATTACGCGGGAAAAAATGACAGAAATTATTTCCCGGGAAATAATTTAAATATACAAATTTCTTCAAAAAAAGAAAATATTTCACCAGTTATTAACAGTGATGAGATAGAAGAAAAAAAATTAGATAATATATCAGACATTGAAAAATTGATTAGTATTAGAATAAATAATACTTTTGTTGAAGCTAATAAAAAAAGTAAAGAAAATATCATCAATTTATATAATGAATTTATTAGCAAAGCAGATGATTATATACTTAATATGATTCAGGATACTGAAATTGTTGCGGCTTCGGATAAATATGCAATAATTTTATCTTCAAAAGATTCAACGGCTCAAATTATAAATGATAATATTAGTAGTATTGAGGAACAATTTATAAAAAAAGAAAATTTAAATATTAAATTTATTGCATTATCAAAAGATAGATGGAATAAAGAAAAAAAATTATACAAAAAAGAGAATAAGTACGAATACATCGATGATTCTTTTATTAATAAAATATCGACGACTATTTTTGATAATTCAATAATAGAAATAAAGTAAGGAGAAAAAGATAATAATGAATATGCAAAGTATAATGGCACAGGCCCAAAAAATGCAAAGAGATATAACAAATAAAAAAGAAGAAATTAATAAAACCATTTTTGAAGGTACTTCAGAATTGGTAAATATAAAGATTAATGGCAAAAAAGAAATTGTAAATGTAGAAATATTAACAGATAAAATAGATAATGATGAAATAGAAATATTACAAGATATGATTTTGTTAGCTTTTAATTCAGCTGCTAAAAAAGTAGATGAAGAAACAAACAAACAATTAGGTCAATATGGTTCTTCATTGAATGGGTTAATTTAGATGTATCCAAAGATTTTAGAAGATTTAATTAATTATTATAAAAAATTACCAGGTATTGGAGAAAAAAGTGCTGAAAGAATGGCCTTAGCAACATTAAATTTTGAAACCGAAGAAATTAAAGGCTTTGGTAATACACTGATGTGTATAAAAGAAAAATTACATGCTTGTCCAACATGTGGGTTATTAACAGATTTAGAAGACAATTGTAAAATATGTCTTGATGATAATCGTGATGAGAATGTAATATGTATAATCGAAGATTATAAAAGTGCATTTATGTTCGAAAAAATGGGTTCTTTTCGCGGTAAATATCATATATTAAATAAATTAATATCTCCAATGAATGGTATTAATCCGGAGGATATTAATATTTATACTTTAATTGAGAGGCTGGAAAAATTAACTAAACCTGAAATAATTTTGGCATTAAAATCCACTGTTGAAGGAGATGCAACCACATTATATATTAAAAAAATACTTGAAAAAAAGGATGTTACTGTATCTCGTTTATCATATGGAATACCAATTGGAGCTGAAATTGATTACTTAGACGTTATGACACTTGATAGAGCCTTGGAAGACCGAAAAAAAATATCATAATTTAACATGTATTGCATAATATTTATTGGTGACTATATGAAATATATTAAAATAACTAAAAAAATATGTAAATCAGTGGTATTATCATTGTTATTACTATACTCAATAAATATTATGTTGAATGCTGTAAATATATTTATTCCATTAAATATATTTTCTATATCTTACGTTGGATTTTTAGGAATTCCAGGATTATTATCTTTAATTATAATGTCATTAATAATATGAAATAATGAGGTAAATATGAATAGTAGTAATAAGTTAAGTATTATTAGTAGTAAATACGATGAGCATAAACTATCTCATATTTTTTTAATTGAAACAAATAATATTGACCGTAATTTAAATGAATTATTATTGCAAATAGCAAATATTGTTAAGAAGGATAATGATCCTAAGTATGATTACTATAGTCTTATTCTAAATAATAATTTTCCAAATTTGAAAATAATTGATACAAATGGGCTTTTAATAAAAAAAGAGCAAATCCAAGAGTTACTTCATATGTGCGAAACAAAAGGAGTATTTGTAAAAAGTAAATATTATATTATTAATAATGCAGAATTATTAAATAACACTTCTGCTAACATGTTATTAAAATTCATTGAAGAGCCTGAAGAAAATATATTTGGTTTTTTAGTTTGTACCAATCATAATAAAGTTATGGAAACAATTACTAGTCGGTGTCAACTTATAATAAATAATTATGTTAATGAAGAAGTTAACGAGTATGAATACGATGATATATTAAATTTATATATAAGAAATATGGAAGAAAATGCCAATATTACTTTTAATAAAGAATTATTAGAAAATATCAATGAACGCAGTCAATTAGTGACTTTTTTTGAAAAAATGAAAAATATATATCAAGGAGTAATGGAAAATAAAAATTATTTCCCGGGAAATAATTTTGATTATTTAAATAATATTGATATAATATCTATTAGTAGACGTATTTCTTTAATAATTAAAGTAATAGATATGCTAAATAGCAATTGTAATATTGAATTAACTTTGAATTATTTTACAATAGAGATGGGGATTATTTAATGCAAAAAATTTATGGAGTTGTTTTTAAAGATGGCGGTAAAATATATAATTTTAATGCGGTTGATTTAGATATTAATATCGGTGATAAAGTTATCGTAGAGACAGAAAAAGGCTTGCAAATAGCAAAGACAATGTCAAAGGTAGATGATTTTTCAGGTGATAATATCAAACAAATTATCAGAATTGCTACACCAGATGATATAGAAAAGTATGAAAAAAATTTAGCTGATGCAGTTAAAGCTTTGAATAAAGCACGAGAAATTGCTCAAGAATTAGGTTTAGAAATGAATTTAATAGAAGCTAGTTTTACCTTTGATAAAAAGCAATTATTATTGTCATATTTAGCTGAAAGTCGTGTCGATTTCCGAGAATTAGCAAAGAGATTAGCCGCTATATATCATACTAGAATAGAATTGCATCAGATGGGACCTCGAGACAAAGCGCGGGATGTAGGTGGAGTTGGTATTTGTGGGAGAGAATTATGTTGTATTAGAATTTTAAGACATATGGATTCTGTTTCAATGAATATGGCAAAAAATCAAGGTATTGCTTTAAATCCTTCAAAAATTAATGGCTCTTGTGGAAGACTATTATGTTGTTTTGCTTATGAAGATGAAGAGTATTCCCGATGTCAACAATTACTACCAAGCATTGGACAAACCGTTGATACCGATTTTGGTAAAGGGAAAGTTATATCAGTTGATATATTAAAAAAATCTTTTGATGTTTCAATAGATGGTCAAATTAAAAAAATAGAGGTTTCAGATGATAGAAAAGAATGATCTTTATGATTATGAGAATATGAGTATTTATCAAAATAAAGATTATTTTAAATTTTCAATTGATTCTGTTTTATTAGCTGAATTTGTTAATAAGAAATATAAAAATAAGAAAATAATGGATTTATGTTCTGGAAATGCGGTAGTGCCATTAATACTGAGCTATTATCAATTTGATGATTTATCAGGTATTGAGTATCAAGAAGAAGTGTATGAGTTAGCAATTAAAAGTATTCAAGAAAATGAAAAAGAAATAAAAATGCTTAACATGGATGTTAATGATATTAAATCTTATTTCGAAAGTGAGAGTTTTGATGTTATCACTTGTAATCCACCATATTTTAAAAATAGTGATCAATCATTAAAAAATGACAATTTAATAAAAGCGATTGCTCGACATGAAATTAAAGTAGATTTGAAAAGCATTATTGAAAACAGTAAATATTTATTAAAAAACAAAGGATTATTATATATTATTCATAGGGCAGAGAGAATTGATGAGATTATTCTTTTGTGTCACAAAAATAATATTTATGTTAAGGAAATGCAGTTTATATATACTAGTAACGAAAAAGATGCTGAGTTAGTTATCGTAGCTGGAGTAAAAAACGGTGGTTATTCAGTTAAGGTACATCCAAGTATAAAAATAACAGGGAATCAAAGTTATAAGAATATATTTGAAAGGAAGTAAATCAATGAAATTAATTGTTGGATTAGGCAATCCTGATCAAAAATATGAAAATACCAGACATAATATTGGTTTTATGGTATTGGATAATTATTTGGTTAATGAAAAGTGGTCAAAAAAATTTGATGGATTAATAATAGAGAAAAATATTAATAATGATAAGATAATTTTTTTGAAGCCCCTAACTTATATGAATAATTCTGGTTTTTCAGTTAAGAAAGCAGTAGATTTCTATCATATTGATTTTGATGATATTTTAATAATACATGATGATTTATCCTTAGATTTTGGAAGTATTAGATTGAAGTATGATAGTAGTTCTGGTGGTCATAATGGAATTAAGTCAATTATTAATTGCCTTGGTAATCAAAAGTTTTGCCAATTAAAAATTGGAATTATGAATGAATATAAATCAGATACGATAGATTTCGTTCTTTCAAAATTTTCTAAGGATGAATTGATAAATTTAGATTATAATAAATGTGTTAATATCATCAATAGTTTTATTATTAATGGTATAGATGTGACAATGAATAATTATAATAGTAATTAGGAGTATTTATGGACTTTCTAACAAAATACTTTAAATATGAAAATAATACCATTATTAACGGTTTAACTAATGAGTTAAATGTTTTTTATGTTCTAGAATTATTAAAAAAAAGTAATGATAATATTATAATTTTGACTTCTACCTTATATGAAGCCAATAATTACTATAATCGATTTAAAACATACTATGAAAATACATTATTATTTCCTATGGATGATTTTATTACCAGTGTTGCTATTGCTATTTCTCCTGAACTAAAATTGAAAAGATTGGAAACGCTTGAAAAAATATCACCAAATAAAAATATAGTAATAACAAATTTAATGGGATATTTGCGATTTCTTCCATCGGCTAAAACATATAAAAAATTATCCTTATCAGTAGAAAAGAACATGATAATAAATAGAGATAAGTTAGTTCAAATACTTGATAAATATGGTTATACAAAATCTTCACTGGTAACACAAACTGGAGAATATGCAGTTCGAGGTTTTGTAATAGATATTTTTTTAATTGATACAGAACATCCCGTAAGAATCGAATTTTTTGATAATATGATTGATAGTATTAGAATATTTGATGAAGAAAATCAGTTGTCTTTATCGGAAGAGAATCAAGTCTGGATTAAACCTATTATTGAGGTAAGTAGTGATAATAAAAGTAGTCTATTTGAATATTTAAATAATCCTAAAGTAGTTTATATTAATAAGGACCAAATAGATTTAGCTTATAATAATTTACAAGAAACAATATTTAATTATAATACCGAAAAAAACATTCATGATACCCATATGTTTGATTTTAACGATATCAATTGCCAAAAAGAATATTATTTAAATACTTTTGATTCCGATATTAAAGATAATAAATATAATGTTAAGACAATAGATAACTTTAATTCCGATTTTAAATTATTTAAGAATTTTGTGGATAAATGTATTAATGATAAAAAAACTGTTATCATTTGCATTAAGAATAGTAAGGAAAAACAATTTTTAAAAGACTTATTTATAAATAATTTGAATTTTGATACAATTGTTAACAATAAAATTAATATAATTACTTATGAAATTAATGAGGGCTTTATTTTTGAAGATTATGTTGTTATTTCTGATCGTGATATAGAAAAAAAAGCCACAAAAGAAATTAAATATAAGAATAATCTTAGGATTGGTAAAAAAATCAAGGGATTTGATGGATTAGTAATTGGGGACTATGTTGTTCATTTAACTCATGGTATTGGTATTTATCGTGGGGTAATTACTTTAACAAAAAACGGCTTAAAAAAAGATTACATTCAAATTGATTACAGTGGTAACGACAAAGTGTATATTCCGGTAGAGAAAATCAATACAATTTATAAATATAGTGGTAATGAAGGAAGTATTCCAAAACTAAATAAACTTAATTCTTCCGCATGGATGAAAACTAAGTTAAGTATTAAAAAAAGAATTAAAGATATTTCAGAAGAATTAATAAAATTGTATGCTGAACGAGCAAAAGTAAAAGGTGATAAGTATGAATCTTATGCCCTTGAAGAAGAGTTTGCAAATGATTTTGTTTATAAAGAAACTAAAGATCAAACTAGTGCTATAAGTGATATTCTTTTAGATTTAAATAAAGAAATGCCAATGGATCGCTTATTATGTGGAGATGTAGGTTATGGAAAAACCGAGGTTGCTTTTCGAGCAATGTTTAACACCGTTTGCAATAATCACCAAGTAATGTATTTATGTCCGACGACAATATTATCAAATCAACAATATAATGCAGCTATTGATCGTTTTAAGAATTTTCCAGTAGAAATAGCTTTACTAAATCGATTTACGACTAAAAAAGAAACAGAGAGAATTATTAATGATTTAGAAAAAGGAACTATTGATATTGTGATAGGAACGCATCGATTATTAAGTAATGATATCAAAATTAAAAATTTAGGATTGTTAATTGTTGATGAAGAACAGAGATTTGGAGTTACTCACAAAGAAAAAATCAAACAAATTAAAAATGATGTTAACGTATTAACCTTATCTGCAACGCCAATTCCTCGAACAATGAAAATGGCTTTGTCGGGATTACGAGATTTATCAATTATAGATACACCTCCCGTTAATCGTTATCCAATTCAAACATATGTAATAGCAGAAAGTAATTTGTTAATTAAGGATGCCATTTATAAAGAAATGGCTCGCCGCGGTCAAATTTATATTTTATATAATAATATTGCAAAATTAGAACAAAAGGCTATGGAAATTAAAGAAATGGTTCCGGAAGCGCGAATATGTGTAGCACACGGAAGATTAAATAAAACAGAAATAGAAGATATTATGAATGATTTTATCAACTATGAATATGATATTTTACTTTGTACTACCATAATTGAAACGGGAATTGATATTGCAAATGTAAATTCTTTAATTATTTATAATGCTGATTGTTTTGGTTTAAGTCAGTTATATCAAATTAGAGGACGAGTTGGTCGAAGTGATAAAATAGCTTATGCTTATTTATTATATGACAATAAAAAAGAGTTAAATAATATTGCAATAAAAAGGTTACAAGCAATTAAAGAGTTTACTGAATTAGGAAGTGGATATCGAATTGCTATGCGAGATTTAGCGATAAGAGGTGCTGGCAATATATTAGGTGGGGAACAAGCTGGTTTTGTAGATTCAGTAGGTATGGAATTGTATATGAAAATGATAGATGATGAAATGAATCATTTAAATGGAATAGATATTGAAGAAAAAATAGAATCAAATGAACCATTAATTAATGTCGAAACACACATAAATGACCAGTATGTAAGTGATGAAGAGATTAAAATAGAGATTCATCAAATAATTAATACGATTGATTCAATTCATACTTTAATGAATGTAAAAAAAGAATTAGAAGATCGTTTTGGACAGGTATCTCCTGAGTTGGAGGTATATATGTACGAAGAATGGGCTGAAAAAATAGCAAATAAGATTGGAATAAAAAATATTATCCAGAATGACCGTTTTATTGTAATAGAGATACCAGAAGAAATAAGTAAGAACATCAAAGGCGATAAGTTATTGATTAAATGTTATCAGATATATGAAAAAATACAATTGAAATATCAATTTAAAAAAATAAAAATTACTTTACCTTTAGCCAATATTTCTAAGCATTTTATTTTCTATGTAGTTGATATTTTAAAAATTATTGATGAAGACATGACATAAAAAAACAATTAATTTTATATTAATTGTTTTTTTGATAGTTCTCTTCGCATGTTTTTATTAATGAAATTGTTTCCTCTAAAGGATAGAAATCACCAATTTTTACATCTATATTTTGTAATTTTTTATAAGTCCGGAAAAATTCTCTTATCTCATCAAGGGTATGTTCTGGTATATCTTTAAATTCTTGTAAGTGATTATAACGAGGATCGTTATCAACTACAGCGATTACTTTTTGATCACCTGCTCCTTTATCAATGATATCAAGGTATCCTAAGATTCTTGCTCTTACAACACAGCCGGGAAAAGTTTGAGATGTTGCTAAAACTAGGATATCTAAAGCGTCTCCATCATCTGCTAGGGTGTTATCTATATATCCATACTCGGCTGGATATGTAACACTAGAATATAAAACTCGATCAAGACGTATTTTTCCACTTTTTTTGTCTACTTCATATTTATTTCTTGTTCCCATAGGAATTTCGATTATAGCATCTACAGTCATAATTAACCTTCTTTCTCAATAAGTATAACGATTATCAATTTTTATGTCAAATAATTAAGTATAAATTAACATTAATATGACAAAATATTACTGAGGTGTTGTAATGAAATCGACCGGTATGGTTAGACGAGTTGATGATCTAGGTAGAATAGTTATTCCTAAAGAAATAAGACGAAGTTTAAATATTCATGATGGTGAGGAATTAGAAATAAAAATTGATAATAATGCCATAATGTTATCAAAATCATCACGAATAAAAAATGATGAATTTTTCATTAGAAAAGTAGTTACTGAGGTACAAAAATATTTAAAAAATGAAATAATAATTACTGACTGTGATAGAATAGTATGTTCTAGTGTTAAAGGATTGAATGATAAAAAAAATAATTGTTTTCTTGAGCAATTAATAGTTAATCGAGAGGCATTAATTAATAAAAAAATAGTTTTAAATATTGATGATACAGAAATAAACGGATATTTTATTATTTTACCAATCATCGCTAATAGTGATTGTTATGGATTATATATAACTTATAATGATAATTTATATATAGATGAACAAATTATATGGCATAAACTAATTGTAAAAATAATAGAATCCTTTTATGATATATCTTGAATTTAAAACTTTCATATGATAATATATGCTTATATTTAACTGTGAAGGAAAGAGTAATTATAATCAAATTTTAAGCGAGTTAGTGGATGGTGCAAACTAATAAGGCGATATAATGAACATGGTTCTGGAGTTAAAACGTATTATTCGCGTTAAGAATATTAAGCGCATGATTTATCATGAATTAAGGTGGTACCGCGGATTTAAATTCGTCCTTAGTTTATGATTTTTTTTATTGTATGAAAGGAAAATACTTATGAAAGAAAAATATTATATTAGCACTGCAATTGCTTATACTTCAGGTAAACCGCATATAGGAAATACATATGAGGTTGTTTTGGCTGATGCGATAGCTCGGTTTAAACGACAATTAGGATTTGATGTTTATTTTCAAACTGGAACTGATGAACATGGAGAAAAAATTGAACAAAAAGCTTTAGCTAAGGGAGTTTCACCAAAAGAATATGTTGATGATGTGGCATCTGATATTAAACGCATATGGGATATAATGAATACTAATTATGATAATTTTGTTAGAACTACAGACGAAAATCATGAAAAAGTTGTTCAACATATTTTTAAGAAAATGTATGATAAGGGTGATATATATTTAGGGAAATACGAAGGGTACTATTGTACACCTTGTGAATCTTTTTTTACTGAAACTCAATTGATCGAACATAAATGTCCTGATTGTGGACGTGAAGTAAGTTTAAAAAGTGAAGAAGCTTATTTCTTTAAATTATCAAAATATCAAAATCAATTAATGGATTATATAGAAAGTCATCCCGGATTTATTGAACCAGAAGCTCGTAAAAATGAAATGGTTAATAATTTCTTAAAACCAGGATTACAAGATTTATGTGTTTCAAGAACAACTTTTGATTGGGGCATACCAGTAGATTTTGATCCAAAACATGTGGTATATGTATGGCTTGATGCTCTTACTAATTATATTACTAATATTGGTTATGATACAGATGGTGGAAATGAAGTATTTAATCGTCTTTGGCCAGCTGACTTACATTTGATTGGAAAAGATATTATTCGTTTTCATACGATTTATTGGCCATGTTTTTTGATGAGTTTGGATATCCCGCTACCAAAGAAGGTTTTTGGACATCCTTGGTTAATTATGAGCGATGGTAAAATGAGTAAATCAAAAGGTAATGTTATTTATGCTGATGATTTAGTTAATTTATTTGGTGTTGATGCAGTACGTTATTATTTATTACACGAAATACCTTATGCTAATGATGGAGTTTTATCGTATGAATTGTTAATTGAACGATATAATTCTGATTTAGCTAATGTATTGGGAAATTTAGTTAATCGTACATTATCAATGGTGATGAAATATTTTGATGGTGTTATTCCTAAGAAAATGAATAATGATAATATAGTAGACAAAGATTTAATTGAAACGACGATTAATACATATAACAAAGTATGTGGATCTATGGAAGATTTAAAAGTTTCTGAAGCAATAGATAGTATATTTGATATTTTTAGAAGATGTAATAAGTATATTGATGAAACCACGCCATGGATTCTTGCAAAAGATGAGGATAAAACCTATTTAGGTAATGTATTATATAATTTGTTAGAATCTATTCGTATTGGTTCAATCTTACTTAGTTCATTTTTACCACAGACTGCTAGTGATATTTTAGAACAAATTGCAACTAAAAAAAGTAGTATCGATACTATTATGGAATTTGGTCAATTAGAATCTGATAATAAAATCGGCGAAATTAAACCATTATTTAATCGGTTAGATAAGGAAACTACTTTAAAAGAAATTAATCATTAAAAAAATTATATCTTATATGATATAATTTTTTTATGGAGGAATGTATTATGTTTACCGATACTCATTGTCATTTATATCATGAGTATTATGATGATTTGGATATAGTCATTAATAATGCTAATAATTGTGATGTTAATCGTTTAATAGTAAGTGGTGTTGATCAAAAAACCAATGAGGAAATATTAAAGCTAAATAATCATAATGTATATTTAACTATTGGAATTCATCCTGAATCTATAGATAATTATAAAGATAGTGACTTATCATACATTAAAAGTCATATTAATGATCCAAGAGTGATTGCTGTGGGTGAAATAGGCTTAGATTATCATTATGATAATACTAAAAAAAATGAGCAGAAAGAATTACTAATAAACCAGTTAAAAATTGCAAAAGAGCATCATAAACCGGTTATAATTCATAGTCGGGAAGCAACACAGGATACCTTGGATATATTAAGTCAATTTGATGTCGTAGGTGTTATTCATTCCTTTTCAGGTAGTATCGAAGTAGCAAAAAAATATATTGAACTAGGGTATTTACTTGGTATAAATGGAGTAGTGACATTTAAAAACGCACACATTAAAGAAGTATTAAAAGAAGTTGGAATTAATAATATTGTATTAGAGACTGATTCACCATACCTTACCCCATCTCCTTATCGAGGTGAAAAGAATGAACCAGCTCATATTCATGATATTGCCACTTTTATTTGTGAAATCGTTAATATAGATTTAGAAACCTTATCAACTGTAACTAATGAAAATATCAAGCGTATTTTTGACATTTAATATGGCTCATGATATAATAATAACCAATATTGAGGTGTTATTATGCATAAAGAAATAATAAAACGAATATATAAAATATTATGTTTAATAGTTGTTGGAATAGTGGCATTGTCTTTAGATGGTTCATCAAAACTAGTGGTTAACAAAGCCAATAATGAAACTATTACTAACACAGTTGATTTAAATATGATGGCATTAAAAGTTCAAGAAGATATTAATAATGATTTATATGCTGCGAAAGATACATATGTAGGACATTTAACGGGATATACTGCTGATTGCCCTTTGTGTACTGGTCACTTAGCGTGTATGAGTAAATTAGATGTATTAAATGGTAATGAACATTATGAAGATAAAGATTATGGTAAAGTAAGAATAGTTGCTTCTTCTAAAAATCTTGCTTGTGGTACTATTGTAAGATTTAATAAAAGTAGTATTAGTAATGAACCTATTATTGCTATCGTTTTAGATCGTGGAGTTCTTGGAACATCACTAGATTTGCTTACAAATAGCCATGAATATGCTATTACAAATATTGGAAGATCTACTGTAAGTTATGATATTTTAAGAGAAAGCTGGGGTAAAAAAGAATAGTTTTAGACTATTTTTTTCGTATTATATGGAAAAATTTATTACTAAAAAAAAATTGGGACAGAATTTTTTAAAAAATGATTTGATTATTGACCAAATAGTTAATCATTATAATATACAACCACAAGATTTAGTATTAGAAATTGGCCCTGGAACAGGTGCTTTAACTAAGAGAATACTAAAGAAAAATTGTTATCTTCGTTGTTTTGAAATTGATACTGATACAATGCCTTATTTAAAACCGTTAGAAAATGATAAAGTTAGTGTAATATATGATGATTTCTTGAAAATAAATATATATGATTATATAAAAGATATTGATTTTGGAAATTTGTATATCATTGCAAACTTGCCTTATTATATAACTACGCCGATAATAGAACATTTAATTAATGCTAATATTCCCATTAAGGGTATGCTATTAATGATGCAAAAGGAAGTTGCTGATCGAATTTGTGCCAAACCTAAAACAAAAGAATATGGAATGATATCGGTAAAATTAAATTATTATTTTTCAATGAGAAAAATAATGGATGTAAAAAATAGTAATTTTGTTCCGGTTCCAAAGGTTGATAGTTCAGTCGTTTCTTTTGAAAAGATTGAAAGAAATAGTTTGATTTCAATATTAGTATTTGAAGATTTATTAAAACAAGCCTTCTCATTAAAGAGAAAAACCTTAAAAAACAATTTAAAAAAAGAAACATTTGAACAGTTATATCCAATATTATTAAAAAATGGGTTCAACGAAAAAGTGCGAGCTGAAGAAATTGATTTAGAAACATTTATTGAAATGTCTAACGAATTATGTTAGACATTTTTTCATATAATTTATTGGTGGATAACTATGAAATTTAAAAAAGGTGATTTAGTTACTAGAAAGAGTTATAAGAACGATATCGTTTTTAAAATAATAAATATTACAGATAGTGAATATATATTAAAAGGTGTAGAGGTAAGATTGCTGGCTGACTGTGATAAAGATGATTTAGAGTATGTGGATAAATCAAAGTATATTTACGACAACTTTATAAATGATAATGATGATAATGGTGATCGAGGAGACTATTTTTACTTGCCTGCAAAAATACTTCATATTGATGGAGATTCAGATTATTTAAATCGATGCTTAAATTATTATAAACAAAAGAAAGTGTTAGCAATTGGTAAAAAAATACGTGAGAATAATATGGCTTCAAACATTATTACTTTACTTACAACCTATAAACCCGATATTTTAATAATAACTGGTCACGATGCTTATTATAAAAAAATGGATGACATTAATGATATTCGTAATTATAAGAATTCGGTAAATTTTGTTAATACTATTTATGAAGCAAGAAAATATGAAAAAAGTCATGATAAGTTAGTTATTATTGCCGGGGCTTGTCAAAGTTTTTATGAAGAATTAATTAAAGCAGGTGCTAATTTTGCTTCTAGTCCCAAAAGAATAAATATTCATGCTTTAGATCCCGCAATTATAGCTTGTAATATAGCTTTAACAAAGCGCAGTGAAGCACTTGATTTAATCACTTTACTGAATAAAACAAAATATGGTCCTAATGGCATTGGTGGTTTAGAATGTAATGGATTAATGTATGTCGGTTATCCCCGATAAGGAGAATAATGAATATAGATTTAATTAAAAATGAAATAAAAAAACATGTAAATGATTCGGTGACAATCAACGTCTATGCGATGCGCAATAAATCGTATCAATATCATGGTATTATAAAGAAAATGTACCCTAATATTTTTTCGGTTATTACTGCCAGTGAAGAAAAAACATTTTCGTATGCTGATGTAGCCACAGGCGATGTTAAAATAACCTATAATTAAGCACTTTTTATTGCATTAAATCAATTTTTATTTTACAATTATAGTAAGTTAATAAACTTTAGAAGGAGTGTTAATATGCAAATAACATCTGTAAGCGTACACAAAGTTGAAAAAGAAGGTTCTCGTATGAAAGGGAAAGCTTCTGTAGTTATTGACGATTCATTTGCTGTACATGACATCAGAATTATTGAAGGAGATAATGGATTGTTCATTGCTATGCCTAGTAGAAAAACGGCAACCGGTGCATATAGAGACATTGCTCATCCAATCAATCCTGATGCTCGTAAACTTTTTCAAGATGCTATTATTGAGGAATACAATAATACTGAATTAATTGTTGAAGAAGCTGAATAAGAAAGTGTATCTTTCTTTTTTTCATGGAATCAATTTTTAATGCATATAATTAACCAGGAGGATTATATGGAAAATGTCTTAGTAGGTAGTCATGAAGTTAAAATAAATGATCGTAAGCACATTGTTTTAAGTGGAATCAAAAAAATAGCTAGTTTTGATCGCGAGGAATTTGTTATGGAAAGTCATTTAGGTGTTATCGTTCTTAAAGGAACTGAGTTAGAGTTAATAAAATTAGATACCCATGAAGGGAATCTATCTATAAAAGGGTTAATCAATAATCTTAGTTATATGGATGAACAAAAAAAGAATAAAGATGAAAGCCTATGGTCAAAGTTATTTAAATAGATGGATATAGTTACTCAGATATATAGTATTCTTTATTCATTTTTCTTTGGTATTATTTTTGGCTTTCTTTATCATATATGTTTTCCAATCGCAAAATTATTATCAAGTGTTATATTACAAATTATTTTTACCATAATTTCAGCCTTTATTTATATTGCAATATTATTTATTATAAATAATAATCAATTTCATCTTTATTTATTATTATTAAATTTAGGAGGCTTTATATTAAGTGATTATTTGACACGGAAAGTGTTATATTTTGTCAAAAAGATGTTTATAAATTGCTTTAAAAAATAATCGATGATATATTATAGATAATAGGTGATAGTATGAAAAAGATATCCAAGAAAGCAAAACGAAGACTTATTGTTTTAACTATTTCTATTTCTGGTGTTTGTTTATTACTTATTTGTAGCGTCTTTAAAGATTGGAAACAGATATTAGAAAATAGAAAGACTACTAATGAATTAGAAGTACAATATGAAGCACTATTAAAAGGTGAAGAACAATTAAATTCAGAAGTTAACAAATTAAAAGATCCAGAATATGTTGCTCGTTATGCTCGAGAGAAATTTTTATATTCATTACCGGATGAAATAATAATCCGAAAATCAAAATAATTAAACTATTATGGTTTAATTTTTTTTATTTTAAGTTATAATATAGGCGTGGTGAATTATATGGAAAATAATATCTCGTTTGATTTTAGTACTTCAGTAACAATTACAGGTTGTGCCGTATCCGGGAAATCATTGTTGGCAAAGAGGTTAAGTGATAAGTACAAATGTCCATTAATCTTAAATGATGGAATATCTAAAAATATAACTAGTTTTAATCATAAAATTATTAACAATCTATATATGAAGAAGATATGTTTTGAATTAATTAATAAACCAAAAATCATTATTTTTGATGATATTTTAACATTTTTAAATGATGAGGAAAAAAGAGAAATTATTGATTATGCTAATGATAATCAAATATTAATTATTAATGTAACTACTAATAGTGAAGAATTATCCTTGTTTCCATATATAATAATATTAAATAATAATGAAGTAGTTGCGGAAGGAACAAAGGAACAACTATTTATGGAAACAAAATTATTTTCACGATTAAAATTAAAGTTACCTTTTGCTGTAATGTTGTCTCATGAATTACAAGATTATCAAGTAATTGATAAAATAATTGATGATGAGATTGAATTGGGGAACATGCTATGGAAATAATTATTAATAATCATTTAATAAAAGTGGAGACAGGAAAAATATATGGTTTAATTACTCATGAAGCAATTGATAAAAAAAATAATTACTTATTGAATAGTGATTATTATCAAGAATTATTAGATAGTGATAATCCAGTATTAACAAAAATGGAACAATTATTAGGAGTAAAGAATAATTTAGCTATAACTGATAATAAAAGAAAGCGATTAGCTCGATTATTTATGGTGAATGATAAATATTATTTAATTGAAAATTTTGAAAAGAATTTTACTCATATAGATAATTTTGCTTTTACAAGAATGTTTCGTAATATTTGTAGGAAATATAATAAAACAGTGATATTAAAAAGTAATGATATGAATTATTTATTAGATGTTGTTGATTACTTTATACTACTTGAAAAAGAAGAAATAATTTCTAAAGATAATTATTATGATAGTCGATTATATGAATTTATTGACAAACCAGTAATATTAAAATTTATTGAGAATGCCTTATCTAAAGATATAAAAATTAAATATATAACTAATCGACTAGATTTATTAAAAGTAGTATATAGGTTGGTGAAGTAATGTATTATTTAGCTAGAATGCGTTATGATGGTAGTAAATTTTATGGTTTTCAACGTCAAAAGAACAAATTATCAGTTCAGAAAATGATTGAAGATGCTCTAAGTATTATTGATAAAAGCGCAGTGGAAATAAAGGGTGCTGGTCGAACGGATCGTTGTGTTCATGCTGATGATCAATGTTGTAGTTTTTATCTAAATAATAGTATTCCGTGTAATCGTTTAGTAAATGCAATAAATAGTATTGTTAATCCATACATAGAAATAACTGAAGTGTCAATAGTTGATGAAAATTTTCATGCTCGATTTTCGGTTGTGGAAAAAGAATACATATATAAAATATATTTGGGCGACTATAAACCGTATTTATATGATTATGTCTTACATAAAGATGATGTCAATATTAATAAATTAAATGAAGTAGCAAATCTTTTTATTGGTGGACATAATTTTTCTAATTTTGTAAGTGGCAAAAGAAGTAATGCCAATTCAATTATTAAAGATATAAAAATAACTCAGGATAATGATTATATTTTTATCATTTTTTGCGGTAAAAGTTTCTATCGTTATATGGTTAGAAATTTAGTTGGAGCAATGCTTATGTACAATGATGGAAAAACTACCCTTGATGAGATAAAATGGATGCTCGAGCACCCAGAAATTGAAAAAAAGCTGTTGACGGCGAGTCCAAATGGGTTATATTTAACAAAAATACGGTATTAATAAGTAAAATAGTAATATTTTGTTTGACTTATTAATAATTATTTCATATAATTTTAATTGGTACATTTTATTTGATATTTGTTTAACTGCCCTGGGAAAGTAAGTGAGCAAAGTCAGTGAAAGGATTTATTTATGAGCACATTTATGCAAAAAAAAGAAACTGTAGAACGTAACTGGTATGTTATTGATGCTGAAGGTCAAAGTTTAGGCCGTGTTGCAACAAAAGCAGCCACATATTTAAGAGGTAAACATAAACCAACATTTACTCCACATGTTGATTGTGGTGATTATGTTATTATTGTTAATGCTTCAAAAGTTAATTTGACTGGTAATAAGTTAAATGACAAAATGTATTATAATCATTCTGGTTATCCAGGAGGACTTAGAGAACGTAATGCTAAGGAAATGATTAATAATTATCCAGAAGAAATGGTTGAAAGAGCAGTTAAAGGCATGTTACCTAAAACTAGATTAGGTCGACAAATGTATGGTAAATTATTTGTTTATGCTAATGAAAGTCATGAACAAGCTGCACAAAAACCAATAGAATTGAAAGTAGATTAGGAGGGTATATATGAGTAAGAAAGAAGTTTGGACGGCAACAGGTCGTCGTAAACGTTCTAGTGCACAAGTAAGACTTACTAGTGGTACTGGTAAAATTACAGTTAATGGTGTTGATGTTAATCAATATATGCCATATGCTACTTTAGTAATGGATTTAAAACAACCTTTAACCGTTACTGGTAATGAAACAAAATTTGATGTTGATGTTATTGTTTATGGTGGTGGTTTTTCTGGTCAAACTGGAGCTATTCGTCTAGGAATTGCAAGAGCATTAATGTTATTCGATGCTGATGCAGATCAAAATCGTGATGATGCTTATCGTAAAGTGTTAAAAGTTAATGGTTTTGTAACTCGTGATTCTCGAAAGAAAGAACGTAAAAAACCAGGACTTCGTAAAGCACGTCGTGCACCTCAATTTTCAAAACGTTAATACAGATACCTTGCTATATGCAAGGTTTTTTCTTGGAAATATGTAATTTATGGACTTTTTAAAGGTTATTTGTTACAATTAATTAGGGAGGATTAATTATGAAGAAATTATTATTAACATTAATTATGGGACTTTTTGTTATATTACCATTAACCGTAAAAGCAGATGAAGAAGTTAAAGCTAATGTATATTTATTTCATGGTGATGGATGTCCACATTGTGAAGAAGCTATTGCCTACTTTAATAGTATTAGTGATGAGTATTCATTTAACTTAATCGCTTATGAAGTTTGGTATAATGAAAATAATAGTGCGATAATGCAACAAATAGCTACAAAACTAAATGTTGATGCTAGTGGAGTACCATTTATAGTTATTGGAAAACAAGCTTTTTCAGGATATGCTGAATCATATAATGAGGATATTATTGCTGCTATTGAAGCAGAAGTAAAAAGTAATAACAAAAATGATGTAGTAGCTAGTTATAATGCTGAGCAATCTGATATTAACGTTTCAGATGAACAAGAAGAGAAAAAAAGTGGCAAAGGAGCCATTCTTATTTTTGTTGTATTAGTTGTTGGTGGATTAATTGCATTAGTTATTTGTGGCAAAAAATCAGTAGAAGAAAATTTAGCTAATTAACATTTATATTAACATTAAACATATATTTTATTATGAATAAGGTATATGTTTTTTTTGTGTTTGCTTTTTTTGTAATAATGTTTAATATTACTATGATGGCGAAAAAAAGTGATTATGTAGTCGTGATTGATCCTGGTCATGGTGGATTAGATCCTGGAACTCTTTATGGTGATATTTATGAAAAAGATATTAATTTGAAAATCAGTAAATATTTAAATGATATGTTAAAAGAAAAATTCATTGTAATAATGACTCGATATGGCGATTATGATGTTAGTAAACCTAATGCGATGTATCGCAAAAAAAGTGATTTTGATAATCGAATAAAAATTATTAATAATAGTAGAGCAAATTTATATATATCAATACATCTAAATTTTTTAAATGATTCGCGTTATTATGGGGCTCAGGTATTTTACGATAAATCAAATCAGGAAATTGCCAATCTAATGCAACAGGTCTTGCACGAGGAACTAAATTCAAAAATGCCAGTTAAAAAAATACCATCAGGTACTTACATGTATCAAAAATTAAATGTTAGTGGCTTATTAATTGAATGTGGGTTTTTATCAAATAGTGCTGAACGTAATAAGTTAATAACAAAGAATTATCAAAAAAAGATTGCACAAGCAATCTATAAAGGGATAGTTAAAATTCAAAATAAATAAGTGGTTCGATAATATTAGCGTCAATACCTCTAATATACGCTTTATTACCAATAATACTGGTGAATCTAGAAATGTCAGCATTATTAAATATGTAATCATTCGCAGCCATAATTGCTTCTTTTGCAATTAATAACGAATCCTGATATAAATCAATTATTGAACTATTTTTGGAAATATTTATATCACTAGGATAATGCCAAACTTTATGATTAATATTAAAAAATTTATATCCATGATTACGGGTATTAAATACATAATATGTGATAAAATTTTTCTTGTAGTGATGTATTAAAGGGAATATTAATTTGTTAATCATATTTTGTTTACGAATTATATTTATTGTATTTCTAGCTTTTTTATATCCCGTAAAGAGATACTTTCCAGCTGAAACATTATATAAGTCATAATAGACTTTATTTATATCGTTTATTGTTTTTTTAGATACTTTTACTAACGGAAAAAATTCTTTCTTTAAATTTTTATTAATTATTGATTTTTGATAATAACGTTCATAATTAAAAAAATCAAATTGAGTTTCTAAAAGAGTATGTAATCCATCATATTTCTTGGTTTCTTTTTTTCCGTTAAATATTCCTGTTTTATAAACAATGAATGGATGAAGATTAGCATCTAATATATTGTGGGTTATAGAACCATAAATAAAACTTATTAATTCAATATTCTGAGTTTCTTTTGCAATATTAAGTAATTCTATGAAATATAAATTAGTATTAATCCGATGACTTGTTTGGCATAATGTAACTAATTCTTTATGTTTACTAATATTAAATTTAAATAAATCAAAACTTTGACTGGCAAGTAAATACAGATTTTGATTTTCATTAACGGTATTTTTAATTCCATCAGGTAAGAATTGTAAAACTTCTCGAGCAAATATATTATGACTCACAAAACTTGGCATTTTTAATTCCTCACAATCAAATAAATTATATCATGATGAAGATATAAAAATATATAAAAATAAAATGTAATGTGATATAATATGAACTATAATAGGTGATTATATGAGAATGAAAACATTTAAAACTCTCGATGAACAGGTAGAAATATTACGAAATAAAGGTTTAATAATAGAAGATGTGGATTTTACCAAGGAAATATTATTACGTGAAAATTATTTCTTTTTATTAGGTTATCGTCACTTATTTTTAGTATCAGAGAATAACCGAGATTTTATCCCTGGAACTAATTTTCGGGAATTATATTCATTGTTTAGTTTTGATCGCCATATTCGTAATGTCATTTTTCAAAACTTATTAATTGTAGAAAATAATATTAAAAGTGTTTTATCATATCAGTTATCAAAAAAATATGGAATTAAAGAACGTAATTATTTAAATCCAGCTAATTTTACTAACGAACCAGCAAAAGTACGCCAAGTTAATGATTTATTAAAGAAAATGAAAAGACAGATTCGCGTTAATGGAGGTCAACATAGTGCAACAATGCATTACTTAACAAATTACGGTTATATTCCTTTATGGATTGTTGTAAAAGTATTATCATTTGGAATTGTAAGTGAGTTATACACAATATTAAAAAATGAAGATCAAAAAGAAATTGCGGATTTATTTAATGTTACGAAGGAAGATTTGTGTGTTTACTTGTCTATCCTTTCTAATTTTCGTAACTTATGTGCTCATGAGGATATATTATTTGATCATCGAACCCATAAAATAATCAATGATACAAGATTTCATAAGTATTTAAACATTGATATGTTAGAGGGAGAATTTATATATGGTAAAGAAGATTTATTTGCGTTAATAGTTATTCTAAAACAAATATTGCGAGAAGATGATTTTATTTTAATGGTCAATGAATTGTCTTATGAAATAGATGTATTATCAGGGAGATTACATTCGATATCGATTGAAAAGGTATTAAATTTAATGGGATTTCCTAAAAATTATCGAGAGATTGCGAGGCTTAAATAAAAATGAAAAGGTTTTGGCAGATATTAATTTTAATTGGATGTTTTGCGCTGGGTGGCTTATTTAATTTTTGTATGTTTTATTTCTTTCCCAAAGATGGTAAAACGCTAACTAATATTAATAAGTTAGAAAAAGAAGTAACCGTTACTGATACAGGTATAGCTGATGCCGTTGATAAAATATATAATGCTACTGTGGTAATTATTTCTAGTGTGAATAATACCCCTAAAAGTAGTGGTTCTGGTTTTGTCTTTAAAACTGATGATAGTTATGCATATATTATTACTAATAATCATGTCGTTAGTAATGGTGATGCTTTCTCAGCAACCTTTACTAATGATATAATGGTAAAAGCTGAATTAGTTGGTGGTGACCAATTTGCGGATATTGCCGTTTTAAAAGTAGATAAAGATAAAATACTTTCCACCGCAGAAATTGGAAATACCAATGATATAAGACTAGGAGATACTGTTTTTGCGGTTGGTGCACCACTTGATAGTAGTGCATATGCCTTTTCAGTAACACGAGGCATTTTATCCGGAAAAGATCGTTATGTAGAAGTAAGTTTGAGTTCTTCTATCCAATCAGATTGGGTTATGAAGGTACTTCAAACCGATGCCGCTATAAATTCTGGAAATAGTGGAGGACCACTAGTTAATAGTAATGGTGAAGTAATCGGGGTAACCAATATGAAATTAGCAAGTAGTGGAGTTGAAGGTATGGGCTTTGCTATTACGATTGAAGATGCGGTAAAAGCTGCTAATAATATTATTGAAGGAACGATAGAAGAAAAACCATATTTAGGAATAAATATGTATAATGCTGCATATGCTTATTATGGATATATAAAAAATATTAAAACTACGGAATCAAGTGGTGTATACATTAGTGATGTAGAAAATAATTCTTCGGCGGATAAAGCCGGTTTAATGGCTGGTGATGTAATTGTTGCATTTAATAATCATGAAATATCAAACGTCGCTAAATTACGCTATTATTTATATCAAGAAAAATTAGGAACTAAAGTGAATATAAAAATAATTAGAGATAGTAAAGAAAAAACTATAGAATTAAAATTAGATGCTAAATAGCATCTTTTTTTAATACTTTATTATTATTTTTTTCCCATATGTAATTAGTAAGCCATCATCTTTTAGATTCTTTAATTCACGCATCATTGCACATCGGTCGACGCTTAAATAATCGGCTAACATCGTATATGAAAAAGGAATATAAATGGTTTTTGAAAGTGATAAAAGAGATAAATTATTAAAATACTCTAATAATTTTTCTCGAATTGTTCTTTTGGCTAATAAATTCATATGTTCCGTCAGTTGATTAATTTGCTCTGCTAAAGTACTAAATAAATTATTGATAAAAATGATGTGAATTAAATTATTATTTCGATAATTATTGATAATATAGTCATAATCAAAACTAACAATAGTAACATCGGTTAAGGCGGTAATATTTAAATCATTATTATTATCACTGGTATAAAATTTTCCAAAAATATCGCCGTTAGTTAAATGACTTACTATCGTTCGATTTCCACTGTATTCATATCGAATAATGGCAGCGTCCCCGGTTTCAATATAAGATATTAAGTTCGTATTTCGAATATTAGTCATGATGATTGAATCTTTTTTATAAATAGTTTTTTTGGCTTTAAAATAATTTAACACATTATTTACATCATTATCTGATAAACCTGAAAGCAAGGTATTACTGGGCATAAAGAATCACCACCATTCACTATTTTAATTATAAATTCAAATTGTTGCAATTGCAACAATTAAAGATAGAGGATGCGTGATAAACTTAAATCATGGTAGAGGTAGAATATGAAAATAGTTAAACGAGATGGTCGAATTGTCGACTATGACTCGGAGAAAATATTATTAGCAATTGGTAAGGCTAATAATGAAGTAGAAGAGTCACATAAAATAAGTATTAAGCAGATTGAAAAAATAATCGCTTATATCGAGAGTTTAAATAAGAAAAGAATATTAGTAGAAGATGTTCAGGATATTATTGAACAAAAACTAATGGAATTTAAAAAATATGAATTAGCTAAAACATATATTATATATCGACATAATCGAGCTTTAATTAGAAAATCAAATAGCACTGATGAAAATATTTTAGGCATAATAAAAAGTCAAAATAAACAAATGATTGGTGATAGTTATAAAAAGAATTCTATTATTGCTGCAGCTCAACGTGACATAATTGCAGGAGAAATATCAAAAGATATAACTAAAAGAGTATTACTACCCGAAAAAATTATTAAAGCTCATGAAGATGGATTGATATACTTTCATGATATGGATTATTTTATTCACTCAATTATAAGTTCTACATATGTGAATATTGGAGACATGTTGGATAATGGAACGGTAATGAATAATAAATTAATCGAGTCACCTAATAGTTTTCAAGTTGCATGTAATGTAACAACGCAAATATTGTCGCAGGTTGCTAGTGGACAATATGGTAGTCAAACTATCGATGTTAGTAAGTTATCGTTATATCTTCATAAATCAGCTTTAAAGATTAAGAAACAAATAATGAGTTATCAACAAAACATGGATAAAGATGTAATTAAAAATATGATTGATAAACGGGTAAAAAAAGAATTAAGTAATGGAATTCAAACTTTAATTTATCAGATTAATACTTTAATGACCAGTAATGGGCGTTCACCGTTTGTAACATTATTTATGTATCTTAATAAAGAAGATCCTCATTTAAATGAAACGGCGATGATAATAGATGAAGTTATTAAACAGTGGGAATTAGGAATAAAGAATTCTGATGGAATATATGTAGAACCAGAATTTCCTAAATTAGTATATGTTCTATCAAATATTAATGGAATAAATGATAAATATAGTTATATAACTGATAATTTATTAAAAGTAACAAAAACTAGAAGTAATATTAGTTTTATTTCAGAATTAAAGATGCGTGAATTATTTAATAATCAAGTTTATGGACCGGTAGGGAATGGTATATTTTTAAGTCCTTATAAAGAAGATAATAAATATCTAATCGATGGCCGTTTTACACAAGGTATGGTTTCAATAAATTTAGTTCGAGTGGCATTACTTGCTAATTCAGCTGAAAAGAAATTTTTTGAAATATTAGATGAAAAAATAGATTTATGTATTGAAGCATTAATGTGTCG
Organism: uncultured Muribaculaceae bacterium; assembly: GCA_964415015.1. Classification (GTDB taxonomy): domain Bacteria; phylum Bacillota_I; class Bacilli_A; order RF39; family UBA660; genus RGIG8386. The sequence continues at coordinate 28,136 of CAYPXM010000004.1, forward strand.
TTATCGAGCCTTATTAAATGTATTATCAGATGTATCACCGATTCACTGGCAATATGGAGCGATAACAAGAATCAATAAAAATGAAAAAATAGATAATTATTTAAGAAAAGGTTTTTCTAATTTAATTCTTGGTTATTCTGGCTTGTTGGAAGCAAGTAAGATTATTGATGCTGACAATGATATTGCAGTTAAAGCAAAAATTCTTCATTTTATTAATGAGAAAATAAAGGTATGGAATAAGATAAATGAAGTATCGATAGTTATTTATTGTAATCCTAATGTCGGACTAAAGTTTTTAAAAAGTGATTTAGAAAAATATGGAATTATAAAAAATGTTACGGATAAAGAATCATATGATGATGATTTAGTAGTTAATATGGAAAATATAAAACCATTGCAAGTTATTGAAGAAATGTCTAAGGGTGGGTATCCCCTTAAAATATTAGCAAACGATATTAATGGTAGTAATATCGAATTAATTTATAAAAATATTTGGTATATAGAGGTAAAGAGGTAGAAAAATGAGTAAAAGTAATATAAAAATAATTAAAAAAAATGGTAATGTACAAGAGTTTGATGGAGAGAAAATTAAATCAGCTATTAGAAAAAGTGCGGAACGTGTATGTATCACATTAAGCGATCAAGATGAAGATAAAGTAGTACAAACAGTAAAGAAACAATTACAATATAATGAAGTTCCGGTGCAAGTAAGTACAATTCATAATATGGTTGAATGTGCGCTTGATAATGTTAATGCAAGTGTGGCTAAAAGTTATCGTGAATATCGGGATAATAAAAGTGCTTTTGCATCGATGTTAGATAAAGTGTATAACAAGAAATTATCCCTTAATTTTATTGGTGATCGTAGTAATGCAAATGCAGATAGTGCATTAGTAACAACTCAAAAAGCAATCGTTTATAATGAGTTAAATAGTGAATTATATAAAAAGTTCTTTTTAACAGTAGAAGAAGAAAAGGCCATGAGTGAAGGATATATTTACATTCATGATCGTGGTTCAAGACTTGATACAATGAATTGTTGCTTATTTGATATGAAAACAGTATTAAAAGATGGTTTTCAAATGGGAAATTTGGATTATCAAGAACCAAAATCATTAGATGTTGCATTTGATTTAATTGCTGATGTAGCAATGAATGCTGCATCTTGTCAGTATGGTGGATTTAGTATCAGTGAAATTGATAAATTATTAGCACCATATGCCGAAAAAAGTTATCAAAAATATTTAAGTGAATATCAAACTATTGTTGAAGATATTGGCGGAAAATATGATTTAGATAAAGCTGATCAATATGCAACAGGTAAAGTAGCTCGTGACATGGAACAAGGTTTTCAAGGCTTTGAAATGAAGTTTAATAGTGTATCATCATCACGAGGAGATTATCCTTTTACCTCAATAACATTTGGCTTAGGAACAAATAAATTTGAAACGATGGCCTCATCACTTTGTATGAAAGTAAGAAAAAATGGTCAAGGTAATCCCGGATTTAAACATCCTGTATTATTTCCAAAATTAAGTTTCTTTTACGATGAAAATTTACATGGTGAAAATAAGGAACTAGAATGGTTATTTGATGAAGCGATAGATTGTTCAAGTAAAGCGATGTATCCTGATTATATTAGTTGCACTGGTGATGGATATGGACCAAGTATTTATAAAAAATATGGTGTTACTATTAGTCGTATGGGTTGTCGCGCTAATTTATCACCATGGTATGAAAAAGGTGGTATGGAACCGGCTGATGAAAATGATATGCCTGTATATGAAGGCCGATTTAATTTAGGTGCTATTTCGATTCACTTTCCAATGATTGTGGCCCAAGCACAAAAGGAAAATAAAGACTTTTATGAAGTACTTGACTATTATTTGGAAATGATTAGAAATATCCATAAAAGGACATTTAATTACATATCTCACAAAAAGGCTGGAACTAATCCCCTAGGATATTGTGAAGGAGGATTTTATAACGGTTATTTTGATCCAGAAGATGAAATTGGTGAAGATTTTTTAAGACCAATGACGATGAGTTTTGGTATTACGGCTTTAAATGAAGCAACACTACTTTATAATGGAAAAACTATAGTAGAAGATAATAAATTTGCTATTGATGTTTTAAAACACATTAATAAGTTTGCAGATAAAGCTAAAAAAGAAGATAAAATACTTTATGCGATTTATGGTACTCCAGCAGAAAGTTTATGTGGATTACAAGTTCGTCAATTTAATAAGAAATATGGTATTGTTAAAGGTATATCAGATAAACCTTATACAACAAATTCATTCCATTGCGCTGTTTATGAAGATATATCTCCAATTCAAAAACAAGATATTGAGTACCCAATGTTCCATTTGTGTAATGGTGGTAATATTCAATATTGTCGTTATAAATTAGGCTATAATAAAGAAGCAATTAAAACGATGGTTAAACGTGGTATGGATAAAGGATTCTACGAAGGAGTTAATCTTCAATTAGATTATTGTGAAAAATGCGGACATCAATTTATTGATAGTGATACTTGTCCTAAATGTGGTAGTGCAGAGATAACTCGTATTGAAAGAATGAATGGTTACTTAGGTTACTCTAGAGTAAAAGGAAGAACGATGTATTCTGATCATAAGTTAGCAGAATTTGCTGATCGAAAGAGTATGTAGTATGCGTTATCATAATATTACAAAGGCAGATATGATTAATGGCTCCGGCTTACGTGTAGTATTATGGGTAGCTGGTTGTTCTCATCATTGCCGGGGATGTCAAAATTCACAAACTTGGGATTTATGCGGCGGGATTGAATTTGATGAAGATGCTAAAGCAGAAATATTTGCCGAGTTAAAAAATGAATGGTGTAGTGGTATTACTCTATCAGGTGGAGATCCATTAATGATGGAAAACCGTGAAAGTATTGCTAAACTAGTTTTAGAAATAAAACAAAATTTTCCGAATAAGAACATATGGTGTTACACCGGATGGATTTGGGAAGAATTAATGGAACAATCTAATGTTGATAAAGATTTATGTATTATCTTAGAAAATATTGAATTTTTATGTGAAGGTAGATTTGTTTTAGAATTAAGAGATGTTCAAAAACATTATGTTGGTTCTAAAAATCAACGAATAATTTGTGTTAAAGAATCACTAGAAAGAGGTAAAATCGTATTATACGCTGAAGATTAAATATGAAAAATAAAACAAGAGGCTTTGAAGTAGCAAAAGGTTATGAAAATGAAAACATTAATATTCCAGTTAGAAAAACAAAACATTCTGCTGGATATGATGTAGAAGCAGCATGTGATGTCGTTATTCCACCATTCACTAAGGGATGCAAACCGACATTAATACATACAGGTTTAAAAGCATATTGTATGGAAGATGAATGGTATATGCTTGCTAATCGTAGTAGTAATCCTGGGAAGAAATTTATGGTACTTGCTAATGGAATTGGTATTATAGATAGTGATTATTATAATAATCCTGATAATGATGGAGAATTTATGTATGCTTATTATAATATGAGTGAAAATGATGTAATAATTAAAAAAGGCGATATTATTGGTCAAGTAGTATTCCAAAAATTCTTAATAACAGATGATGATTGTGCTGATGGTGAAAGACTTGGTGGATTTGGATCAACCAATTTATAAATATAAATTAGTAGTAATATTTACTACTTTTTTTAATGATTGACAAATATTTTTAATACAATTATAATGGACAATGTTTATGTATTCTAAGTAAGGAGAATTATATATGTTTAAAATGTTTAAAAATTTTAATAAACGTGATGCAATATTAATTATAATTAGTTTATTATTTATTGTTTTACAAGTTTATTTAGATTTAAAATTGCCTGATTATATGGCGAAAGTTACGGAATTAGTTACTAAAGGTGAAACCATTAAAACTATTATGTTTGAAGGTTTAAAAATGCTTTTATGTGCCTTAGGTAGCTTAGTTACAGCTGTAATAGTAGGTTATTGTAGCGCGGTAGCTGGAACTAGTTTTGGTCGTAATTTAAGAAAAAGAATATTTAGAAAAGTTGAAGACTTTAATATGGAAGAAATTAAAGAGTTTTCCACAAGTAGTTTAATAACTCGTAATACAAATGACGTTACGCAAATTCAAATGTTTTTTATTATGGGAATTCAAGTATTAGTAAAAGCACCAATTATGGCTATATGGGCGATATCAAAAATTGCTGATAAAGGTTTTGAGTTTACTCTTATCACTGGTATAGGAGTATTTGTTGTAATGTTTATGATGATAACATTAGTACTAGTTGCATTACCGAAATTTAGAGTAATTCAAGAATTAACTGATAATTTAAATCGTATAACTAGAGAAAACTTAACTGGTATCAGAGTAGTTAGAGCCTTTAATGCTGAGAAGTATCAAAGTAAAAGATTTGAAAAAGCAAATGATGATATTGCGAAAAATTTAGTATTTACTTTAAAAGCAATGTCATTCTTAGGACCAACAATGAGTTTGGTTATGTCAGGAATATCTCTTGCTATCTATTGGCAAGGTGCATATTTAATCAATGGTGCAGAAATGATGGACAAAATCACTATATTTGGTAATATGGTAGTTTTTTCAGCTTATGCTATTCAAGTAATTATGTCATTTATGATGTTAGTTATGATCTTTATTTTGTATCCTCGTGCTAGTGTATCAATGAAACGGGTTAATGAGGTATTAGATCGTAATATTAGTATTAAAGATGGAACTATAAATAAAGATAAAACAAAAATTAAAGGGAAAGTAGAATTTAAGAATGTATCATTTAAGTACCCTGATGCTGAAGAGTGTATTTTGAAGAATATTGATTTTTCAGTTAATCCTGGTGAGACGGTCGCATTTATTGGTTCCACTGGTAGTGGTAAATCAACCCTTATTAATTTAATACCTCGTTTTTATGATGTAACTGAAGGTCGTATATTAATAGATGATATTGATGTTAAAGATATGAAGCTAGAATATCTATTTAGTAAAATAGGTTACATTAGTCAAAAAGCAATTATGTTTAAAGGAACAATAAAAGATAATATTAGTTTTGGTAAAAAGAATAATAAAAAAGTTAATTTTGATTCCGTTAAAAGAGCAATAAAGATTGCTCAATCTACTAGTTTTGTTGAAAATAAGGAAGATGGTTATAATTCTTTGGTTAGTCAAAATGGAACTAATTTTTCTGGTGGACAAAAACAACGATTATCGATTGCTAGAGCAATTGCAAGAGATCCAGAAATATATATCTTTGATGATTCATTTAGTGCCCTTGATTATAAAACTGACAAATTACTAAGAAGAGAATTAAAGAAAAATGCTAAAGATGCAACTATTTTTATTGTCGCTCAACGTATTGGTACTATTATGGATGCTGATAAAATCGTTGTTTTAGATGAAGGCTCATGTGTTGGTATTGGAACTCATCGGGAATTACTTAAAAATTGTCAGGTTTATAAGGAAATAGCTGAATCTCAATTATCAAAGGAGGAGTTAGAAAATGCATAGTAGTGGAAGTCCAGAAAAAGCAAATAACTTTTCATTAGCAATTAAGAAACTGTTTGGATTTAATAAACCATTTCTTATTCCAATAATAATCGCCCTTGTTTTATCAGCTGGAGCTAGTATTTTATCAATTATTGGACCAGATAAATTAAAAGATATAACAAATATTATTATTGATGGTTTAATGACTGGTATTGATATGGAAGAAATTAAAAGTATTGCAATAATATTAATAATTTTTTATAGTCTAAGCTTTATTTTTAATTATGTTCAATCTTATATCATGGCAGTAGTAACGGTTAAATCAACAAAAATAATGCGGACTAAAATATCAAATAAAATCAATAATACACCATTATCATATTTTGATAAAACTACCGTGGGAGATACATTATCTCGAGTTACTAATGATGTTGATACGATTGGTCAAACAATGAATCAAAGTGTAGGAACATTAGTAAGTTGCATAACGATGTTTTTAGGATCGATTGTGATGATGTTTAAAACCAATTGGATTATGGCAATAACTGCTATATTATCAAGTATGATTGGTTTTATGTTAATGATGTTTATTTTAGGTAAAAGTCAAAAGTACTTTGCGGCTGTGCAAAAAGGATTAGGGGATATCAATGGAGTTGTTGAAGAAACCTTTACTGGTCATAACATCGTTAAAGTATATAATGCTAAAGATGAAGTAAATAAGAAGTTTGATGCATATAATGATAAACTGTATGAAGACGGAAAAAGAAGTCAATTCTATTCTGGTTTAATGATGCCACTTATGAACTTTATTGGTAATTTTGGATATGTTGCAGTATGTATCGTTGGTGCAATGCTTGCTTTAAAAGGGCATATT
>CAYPXM010000004.1:34524-37997 GCA_964415015.1 uncultured Muribaculaceae bacterium
TGTGGCATTCATGATATATATTAGATTATTTACTCAACCACTTTCTCAAATGGGTCAAAGTGTTACTCAATTACAATCTACAGCAGCAGCAAGTGAACGTGTTTTTGAATTCATTGAAGGAGAAGTAATGTCTAGTGAAGAAGATAAAACAGACTACATTAGTAATGAAAATGCCGTTGGTAATATTGAATTTAAACATGTTAAATTTGGTTATGATAAAAAGAAAACAGTAATTAAAGACTTTAGTGCGATAGCTAAAAAAGGTGATAAGATTGCCATAGTTGGTCCTACTGGTGCGGGTAAAACAACATTAGTAAATCTACTTATGCGTTTTTATGAAATTGAAGAAGGAAGTATTTTAATCGATGGAATTGAATCATCTAAATTAACGCGAGATAATATTCATGAATTATTTGTTATGGTTTTACAAGATACTTGGTTATTTGAAGGAACAATCAAAGAAAATATTCGTTATAACAAAGAAAATATAACTGATGAACAAATTATTGATGCTTGTAAGACAGTCGGATTACATCATTTCATTAAAACATTACCAAATGGTTATGATACAGTATTAAGTGATGTTGATAGCTTATCGGCTGGTCAAAAACAATTACTTACTATTGCCCGCGGAATGATAGAAAATGGACCATTCTTAATCCTAGATGAAGCAACAAGTAGTGTTGATACAAGAACCGAAGAATTGGTTCAAAAAGCGATGGATAAACTAACCAAAGGAAGAACCAGTTTTATTATTGCTCACCGTTTATCCACCATTAAAAATGCTGATTTAATATTGGTACTTAATGAAGGAAATATCGTTGAACAAGGTAATCATGAAGAACTATTAAAACTTAATGGTTTCTACGCTGATTTATATAATTCACAATTTCAAAATAATTGATAATACGAAAGTATTATCTTTTTTTATTAATATTTAATTAATATTTATTTTGTTATATAATTAATAGTAAGAAAGGATGATTTTGTAAATGAGAACAGTAAAAATTAATAAAGATAATTATGATAAATTCATTTTTAAGGGTTCACTAGCTTTAGAAACATATTATGATATAGAAAAAAATAATGATCAATTAATAAAAGATTTTTATTTAAAATTAAATAATTATCGTGAATTAAATAAAAAGACAAATGAAGATAAAGAAAACATAGTAAATGATTTAATTAGTGTTATGGAAACAATAGGAATAGATTATTTTACTATTTATGATGATGGTGATATTAATTATAATGATAAGAGAGGAAATGAAGGAAATGAGTTCAAATAATAATGGCGGTAGCAATAGAGACTGGGGTTATGCTAGTTATGATGTAGATAAACAAAATGATTATAGTGATTCTAATTTGCAATATACAAGCTACGAAAAAAGTGGATCAGTAAATCGATATGGTGATAATGGTGACGGTGGTCATTCTCATAGTTATTATAAAGATAGTAACGATTATAATAGTGGAAAAGATCCTGATAATCATAGAGAAGATAGTAATGAATCACAAAATCCTTCAATCGATGAAGTACAAAATAATGGTGGTTGTTATTTAACAACGGCATGTTTAAAACATCAAAAAGAAAGTTTTAAAGATGATTGCGACGAATTAACTATACTTAGGTGGTTTAGAGATCAATATGTAACAAGGGAAGATATTGAATATTATTACGATATTGCTCCAGTTATTATTGATTGTATCAATGAAATGCCAAATAGTGACTTAATATATGATTATATTTATGAAAATGTAGTAACTGTTTGCGTCGATGCAATTAAAAAAGGAGATTATAATTTTGCATATGAAAGATATAAGAATAGTGTTTATTTATTAGAAGAACAATATGCAAAACCAGTTTTAGGACAAAGATTGATAAAAACAATAAAAACAATATAAAAACTTATATACAAATGAATCTTCAAGTTAACACAAAAAAAGTATCATATGATACTTTTTTAATATGTTATAATATATTTATAAATGAAATAGGTGAAAAAATGGGTAAAATAGTAAATGAATATTTAGTTGATCGAGAAAATATATCAGGGAAATTTTTACATATAGCAAATAGTGATAATTTTAATTTTGGATATATTCTTTTTATACCTAATACTATTAATTGTAATACTACTTTAATGGTAGAAGGAAGTAATGTTTCTTGTTCAGAAAGCACTTTAGAAGATGCAAATGCTCATATCTTAAGAGATGCTTTATATCCTAATTCAGTATCTTATAAAGTTGCATATGATGAAGGATTACCAGTATTATATCCACTATTTCCACGGGTAAATAATATTTATAATCATATGTTATCAAGTGATTCAATAAATAAGAACAATAATGAATTAGATCAATATGGATTAAAAAGAGTAGATATACAATTATTAAATATGATTAATGATGCTAAGGAAACATTAAAAAACATAGATATTTTAGTAGATGATAAAATAATCATAAGTGGTTTTTCTGCATCAGGTAAGTTTGCAAATCGTTTTACTGTATTACATCCAGAAGTTGTTAAATTATGTATTGCCGGTGGTATTTCCGGAGTAACAACATTACCTCTTTCTACATTTAATGATGAAATTTTGGTATGGCCTAATGGTGTAGGAAATTTAGGCAATTTAATAGACAGTAATTATGATAATAATAAGTTTGAGGAATTTAAACAGGTAAAACAATTTTACTATATGGGAAGTAATGATATATTAAATGATCCATTTAAAATGGATGATGCTGGTAGTCCTATGCACTCAGGAATAATAAGACAAGATGAATTAATGCAAATGAATAAAATATTTGGAACTGATAACATCACAAGATGGAATCAATCAGAAAAATATTATAGTGATTTAGGAATAAATGCTAAATTTAATTTATATCAAGGATATGCACATGATCCAGTTTGTGCTATAGAAGATATTAAAAATGAAATTAAGGAAGTAACAAAACAAATTATTAAATAATAAATTATATATGATGGTCATGGTTGAAGTTATCATGGAACAAGTGGAAATGATATTGCAAAAAAGAATTAACTTAAAAATTAGCAGATAATTTTATTTTTCATATAATATTTTAGGTGATTATAATATGAAAAAAATAATTATAGATGCAGGTCATGGTGGTAGTGATCCTGGAGCTAGTGGTAATGATATTGTAGAAAAAGAATTAACTTTAAAAATAAGTGAGTATATTCATAAAAGACTCAATGAATTGGGCATACCTAATACTTTAACTCGTGATGAAGATATTACTTTAGAACCAACTGCTAGAGTACAAAAGATATTAAATACATATGGCGCAGGTAATGATGTAATAGTTTTATCTAATCACATTAATGCTGGTGGTGTGAATGGTCAAAGTGTAACACAAATGTATAACAATTAAAGCCAAATAAAAATAAGAAATGAGGAAATGTTATGAACATTAGTTACAAAAAAGAAAATGACTATTTAATACCA
>CAYPXM010000005.1:0-20254 GCA_964415015.1 uncultured Muribaculaceae bacterium
AAGTTTAGATATTCCCGTAAGACAACTGGAATGTTGTAGTGGTGATTTAGCTGATTTAAAAGTAAAATCATGTGATGTTGAAGCTTGGAGTCCAAGACAACAAAAATATTTTGAAGTTGGTTCTTGTAGTACTTTAGGTGATGCACAAGCAAGAAGATTAGGAATTAGAGTTAAAACTGATAATGGTAATCAATATGTTGATACTTTAAATAATACGGTATTAGCAAGTACCAGAGCATTAATAGCGTTGTTAGAAAATAATTATAATGAAGATGGTAGTATTAATATACCAGTTGCATTAAGACCTTATATGGGTGGCAAAGAAATAATTAAACCTATTAAATAATAGATTTTTTTATTGTCATTATCACTTTTAATTATTGCATTAGCACTAATAATGTTAATTATTATTGGAAGTACTTACGCATATTATAGTATTAATAGTGAAGAAGGTAGTACTGAAGTAGATATTAATACTAAATTATTAGCAATTGAATTTAGTGATGGACCAGAAATAAATTTTGAAGGTTTATTACCTGGAGCAACAATAATTAAAACATTCTCAGTAGAAAATACAGGTAATGTTATTAATTATTATAATGTTTATATAAATGATGTTTTAAATGAATTAACTAGAACTAGTGATTTAGTATATACTTTAACTAGTACAAATAACGGAGGAAATATAACCACTACGAATTATCCAACTGAGAATAAAAAATTATTAAGTAATATTGAAATAGATTCTGGTGTTACACAGGAATATACTTTAACAATTACTTATTTAAATCAAAATGCTAATCAGTCAGTAGATATGAATTCAAATATTACTGGAACTTTAAATATTACTGATGGAGTAGAAACATATAATCTAGCTGGATATGCATATAATGAAGACAATGTATTATTAACTAGTGGTTTTGTAGAAGTGCATAGCGATGTAATAAGAGTACCAATAAATAATGATGGTTCATTTATAATACATAATGTTCCAGTTGGAAGTCATTCTTTAATGATTTATAATAATAATGAAGAATTAGTAAGTGAAGATAATTTTAATTTATCTACATCAAATAAAGTTGAAGTAAGTAATAATACTATTAATAATGAATTAACTAATAAAACATTACTATTAAATTTAAAGAAAAATACTACAACTGATATTGAAATAAGTTTATTAAATAATAAAAAAACAGTAACATTTATAGTTAATAATGGAACAGTTAATGAAAAAATAAAAATAAGTAATTACAATGATAGTATAAATGTTAATGCTACACCAAATAATGGAATGGGATTTAGAAGAATAAATTGTACAAATAATCAAACTGCAACACATAGTGATGGTATTATTACGGTATCCAATATAACAGATAATACAGTTTGTACAATTGATTTTGCTATTATTCCATGTACAGTATCTGATGATGTTAATGGTAATACTATAGCTGATATAGGTGATGAGATTACTTGCGGTACAGAAAGTTTTTATGTGACTAATAATACTGGAGATAATATAAAAATGCTTACTAAATATAATTTATATGTGGGCACAAGAAATGGTTATATGACATATGATAATACAACGGGAATTCAAGATAGTAAAATGAAAGGATTTGAATATCCTGGAGGAAATCATGAAGGTGTTACTCAATTTTCTACAGATTCTTGTCATGGAACATATTATACTGATTACACAGGAAGTAAAATTGAACAATATGTTAATAATTATAGTGAGTATTTGAAAAATACATTAAATATTCCTAATACTGCTACTTTGATAACTAAAGAAGAAATGTTAGCTTTAGGTTGTACATCACAAAGTTGTACTCCTTCTGCTTATACTTTTCTAAATACTACAAGTTATTGGTTATTACCAACTGGAATAGGTAGCGGAGATCAAAATAGATATGTACCTGCGATAAGAAAAAGTGGTTTTGATAATGCAAATGTAGTGATGAGTAAGTATTATGGAGTTCGACCTTTAATTATCATTAGTAAGAATTTAGTTTAAAATAAACTGCAACTACCGTTGTAGTTTTTGTTTGCTTTAAAAAAAGAAATATTTATTGTATAATATAATTGGAGGACAATTATGGTGTATGACGTTGTTATAATAGGTGCTGGACCAGCGGGGTTATTTAGTGCTTATGAATTAACCAAAAAGAATAAAAATTTAAAAGTGGCATTAATTGATCGTGGGGCACTAGCAAGTAATCGAGTATGTCCTATGAATAAACTAAAATGTCCATGTAAAAACTGTAATCCTTGTAATATATTAAGTGGTTTTGGGGGAGCGGGAACTTTTAGTGATGGAAAACTTAATTTTATTCCTAAACTAGGTAAAAGTGATTTATTTAAATATATGAGTCAGACTGAGGCTTATGATTTAATTGATTATACCGAAAAAATATTTAATGAATTTAAAATGGATAGTGAAGTATTTCCAAGTAATATGGATGAAGCTAAAAAACTGGAGAAAGAAATTGCTAAAAGTGGAAGTCGTTTATTAATTATTAAACAAAAGCATTTAGGTAGTGATCATTTACCTGGTTATATTGAAGAATTCACTAATTATTTAAGCAACAAAAAAATAGAGATGTATGAAAAAACCGAATGTATTGATATTGAGAGTAAAAAGAGTGATCTTCATGAAGTAACTATTAAACAAAAAAATAAAGAAGAAAAACTAGTTGCTAAACATGTAATAGTTGCTCCTGGTCGTACTGGTGCTAAATGGGTTCAAGAATTAGCTGATAAATATGAAATTCCCTATGTATCACAAAGTATTGAAGTTGGTGTACGAGTAGAAGTAAGAAAAGATATTTTAGAAGATTTAACTAACATTATATATGATCCGACGATATTTATTAAAACCAATACGTATAGTGATGAAATTAGAACCTTTTGTACTAATCCAGGTGGTTTTGTTGCTAAAGAAAATTATTATGGATATATTTGTGTTAATGGTCATGCCCTAAAAGATATTAAATCGAATAATAGTAATTTTGCTTTTATATCAAAAGTTAATTTAACTGAACCAGTTACTAATACGCGTAAGTATGGTGAACATATTGCATCAATTGCTAACTGTTTAGGAGATGGTAAACCAATCATTCAAACGCTAAAAGATTTACGAAATGGAAGACGAAGTGAGTGGAAAAGAATAAACAAAGGATTTATTGAACCTACTTTAAAAGATTGTGTAGCCGGAGACTTAGCACTAGTAATGCCTCATCGAATTATTACTAATATTTTAGAAGGATTAGAAAAACTAGATAAAATAATTCCGGGAGTAAATAACGATGAAACGCTTCTTTATGGGCCGGAAATTAAATTTTTCAGTAATGAAATAGTAACGGACAATAACTTTAAATTAAAGAATTATAATATATATTTTATTGGTGATGGATCTGGTAAAGCAGGAAATATTGTTACGGCTGCTGCAACTGGTATTGTTGCTGCTAAAAATATTATAGGAGAAATAAAATGAAACGCATAAAAGTAATAATCATCTTAAGTGTTTTCATTTTACTATTGTTACTACCTTTTATCTTTAATAAAACTTTTTTACATCGGAATTTAAAATTAAGTAATGATAAAAAAGTTGCGATGCCATCATTTAGTTATTATAAAAAAACGATTGGTGAGTATCAACTTAATTATATTTCTTTAAAATCCCAAAATAATTTAAATAAATTTTATGAAGAATTATTTAACAAAAGTATAAGTTGTTATGAAGGACGTTATCATTATATAAAAGAATCAGATATAACAATTAAAAATATTTTGATAAATAAAGAAAAAAATTATCGTGAATTATTTATTAATTATGAACTGGGTAATTTGTGTGAAAGTGAATATATATTAGATAAAGAGTATTTTAATGAATTAGAAAAAGCCACTTTTAAAAATATAATAATTAATAAATATACGATTAAAAAGGGTGAAATTAAAACTAAGAATCTGGTTATACATAATGATGATTTAAAAAGTATTATTAAAACTTTATTAAAAGGGAAAATAAAAGTAATTAATGAAGATATTAATTATAATATTGAAAATAATTATTATATGATAGAAGCATTTTATTATCTTAATGACCAATATAATGCGATGTATATCTTTAATAATGAATTATATACTATTATTAGAATTATTGATCAAGATAGTCATCCTAAAGATTTAATAATTAATGATAATAAAATAATAAACATAAAAAAACTATATGAAAAATATAGTAAATAAGGAGAATTTATGAAAAAAGTAATTAAAAATTTAGTTATCACTTTAATTGGGGGAGTAATCTTATACTATTTTACTTTACCAGCATTAAATATCCAAAGCATCGGATTTTGGATGTATATTTTAGCATTGGTATCAATCTATACATTTAGTAGTTTTTGTATGAGTATAAACATTCATACGGGAGCTATATCAAATGTAAGTCGTCGTAATTATTATCCTTTACTAGTGATAGTAGGTATCTTTATAATAATTGGAATAACTAATATTATTTGTAGTCCAGTTTTTAACAGTAAAAGTTATAGTAAAAGGATAATGATTGATGAAACGAAGGATTTTAGTTCTGATGTAGCATTAGTTGATTTTGATCATATTCCATTACTGGATAAGGATTCAAGTAGTAAATTAGGAGACCGAGTAATGGGAGAATTGCCAGAGATGGTAAGTCAATTTAGAGTAAGTGAGATGTATACTCAAATTAATTATAATAATAGTATTATTAGAGTTACTCCGCTAGAATATAATGGTTTCTTTAAATATTTAAGTAATAAATCTGAAGGGGTAGCGGGTTATATAACTGTTGATAGTACTAATGGTAGTGCTAAATTAACTGAACTTGAAAAAGGGATGAAATATGTTGATAGTGCTTACTTTGGTAAAGATTTAAAGCGACATTTAAGATTTAATTATCCAACGAAAATATTTGGCGAAGCAATATTTGAAATTGATAATGAAGGTAGTCCATTCTTTATTGTACCAACTAAGAAATATACTGCTTTTGGTTTAAAAGAAGAAATAAGTGGAGTAGTAATATTAAATCCGATTGATGGAACTTCAAAATATTATGAAGTAAGTGATGTTCCTAAATGGGTCGATCATGTCTTTGATGCAAACTTAATAATTGAACAAGTCGATGACTGGGGTTTATATACTAATGGTTTTATTAATAGTTTTTTTAGTCAAAAAAATGTTGTTATGACTACGGATGGTTATAATTATATTGCTCAAGATGATGATATTTACTTATATACTGGTATTACTAGTGTAGCAAGTGATGAATCAAATATTGGGTTTATCTTAACTAATATGAGAACTAAAGAGACTAATTATTATGCTGTTAGTGGAGCCGAAGAATATAGTGCGATGTCAAGTGCTGAAGGTCAAGTACAACAAATGAAATATAAAGCCACATTCCCATTATTAATTAATTTAGATGGTGAACCAACTTACTTAATAAGCCTAAAAGATAATGCTGGTTTAGTTAAGATGTATGCTTTTGTAAATGTTAAAAATTATCAACTAGTTACAGTAACTGATGCTAGTAAGGGAATTATTAAAGCAAGTGAAAACTATTTAAATACTACTAGTGAAAATATTGTATCTGATAAACTATTAACTAAGGATATTGCTATTAAAAAGATTAATAGTGCCGTAATAGATGGGATAACTTATTACTATATTATTGATAATGATAATAAGTATTATCGTGTAAATATAAAGGTAAGTAATAAATTACCATTTATCAGTATTAATGATAAACTAACTATTAGTTATAGTCATGAAACTGAAATAACAGAAATAAAAGAAATTAAATAAAAACTTCTGCGGAAGTTTTTTATTTATGCTTTAATTAAATGGTTTTTTGTAGTATATTTAGGTAAGTAAAGGAATTGATTTAAATGAATTTAAGGGCAGTTATAATAAATTATAATGATAGTCTAAATACAATTAATTTTATTAATAGTATTATTAATTATCATATTCTTAAAGAAGTTATTGTAGTGGATAATTGTTCAACTGATGATTCCATCAAAAATTTTAAAAATTTTACTCATGATAAATTTCATTTAATCTTAAATCCTGTTAATAGTGGTTATGGGGAAGGAATAAATATTGCCGCTCGATACTTACTTAATAAAGATGAAAATAGTTTATTAATGGTTTGTAATAATGATGTAATTATTAATAATGAAGATGATATTGTTAAATTAGTTAATGCATTTGATAAAGATACTGCTATTACTGCTCCTGTAATAGAAGAACAAGGAGTTACTTATTATGGTTTTAAAATTGCTAGTGTAAGTGCAGAAATTAAGATGTCACTACCATTTATATATAAGAAAATGGAGGATAAATATCGATATTATAAAACCTATCAAGAAGTAGTAGATTGTGTTAAAGGGTGTTTATTTATTATATCTTTAAAAGCCTTACAAAATGTTAATTTTTTTGATCCGATGTTTTTCTTATATTATGAAGAAAATGTTATTGGTTATAAACTAAAACAATTTGGATATATATCTAAAGTAGTTAAAGATGTAAGAGTAATCCATAATCATTCGGTAATGATTGATAAAAGTATTAATAAAATAAATAAATATAAAATATTAAAAAAGAGTCATCGCTTATATGTGAAGAAATATTTAAAAGCTAGTCGTTTACAAATGTTTATTTTAAAATTAGTGGAAGATATATTTTTACTAGGGATAATTATTAAAAATAAAATTAAGGGGGTAAAAAAATGAATTTACCAAATTTATTAGATGCTAAAAAAAGATTTAAGACAAAAGTAGATTATATATATGATAATAGTGTTTTTGAACCGGTTTTAAGTGGTAAAAAGTATTATTTAAAGACATATGGGTGTCAGATGAATGTTCATGATAGTGAAGAAATAAAAGCCCGATTAGAGCGTCTGGGATTAAGTAATTGTTTATCTTTAGAAGAAGCTGATGTAGTTATTCTTAATACATGTGCAATAAGAGAGAATGCCCATGATAAAGTGATTGGATTTTTAGGTAGATGTAAACATGTTAAAGATAGTAAACCAGATTTAATTATTGGAATATGTGGTTGTATGGCTCAAGAAGAAACAGTAGTTAATGATATTATTAAAAAATATCCTTATGTTAATATTGTTTTTGGTACTCATAATATCTTTGAATTAGAAAAGATGTTATTAAATAATCATCATAATCAAGATATTAATGTTTATAGTATTGAAGGTAACGTGATCGAAAATGTTCCATATAAAAGAGATAACCCATATACTGCATTTGTTAATATTATGTATGGTTGTGATAAATTTTGTACTTATTGTATTGTTCCCTTTACTAGAGGTAAACAAAGAAGTCGTAAAAGTAAAGATATTATTAAAGAAGTAACTGATTTAGTTAATGATGGTTATTTAGAAGTAACGCTTTTAGGTCAAAATGTAAATGCATATGGTAAAGATTTAGAAGATGAATTATCATTTAGTGAATTACTTGAAGCGGTAAGTAAAACTAATATTAAAAGATTACGTTTCGTTACTAGTCATCCATGGGATTTTACTAATGAATTAATTTTAGTTATTAATAGAAATGATAATATAATGCCATATATCCATTTACCACTACAAAGTGGTAGTGATCATATCTTAAAGTTAATGGGGAGAAGGTACACGGCTAAAGAATATTTGATATTAGTAGATAATATTAAAAGTACGATAAAAAATGTTGCCATAACAACTGATATTATTGTTGGATTTCCGGGTGAAACAAAAGAAGACTTTCAAAATACTTTAGAAATTGTTGATTTAGTTAAATATGATGGAGCATATACTTTTATTTATTCTCCACGAGTAGGAACACCTGCTAGTTTAATGAAAGATAATGTAACGATGGAAGAAAAAGAACAAAGATTACATGAATTAAATGAAATGGTTAATAAGTATGCTTTAGAAAATAATCAAAAATATATTGATACTACTGTAGAGGTATTAATATTAGGTATTAGTGAAAAAGATGATAATAAAGTATTTGGTTATACTGATACGATGAAATTAGTAAATGTAATAGCAAATAAAGATACTATTGGTAAAATAATAAAAGTTAAAATTACTGAAGCAAAAAGTTTTAGTTTAGATGGAAAAGCAGTTTAATACTGTTTTTTTAATTATTTAAATTGATAATTTCTTAAATTTATATTATACTAATATTAGTATAGGTGATTAGGATGAAAAAAAGTTACAAAATAGCTTTATTGATAATTGTTTTTTTATTGGTAATTACCGTAACTTTAGGTTCAAGTTATAGTTTTTGGCAACTAACTCATGAACAAACAAATAATAATCAATTAACCGTTGCTAATTGTTTTAGTATTACTTTTACAGAGAATTCTGAAAGTATCAATTTACGTAATTCATATCCTTTAAATGATGAAAGAGGAATGCTTACTAGTCCATATTCTTTTACTATAAAAAATAATTGTAATACTGCTATCCCTTATACAATTAGTTTAAATACATTAACCATATCTAGTGCCTTCCCAGAATTAACTAAATTGGGAGATCAATATATAAGAGTAAGTTTAACCGGAACATCATCATTTGATCCTGTCGCATTAAATACTCTTCTAACTACTACAAGCCCAATAAGTGATAGTAATATCAATACAACTTATGTATTAAAAGAAGGTACCCTTGCGGCTAACAGTAGTGCAGAAACTTACAATCTTCGATTATGGGTATCAGAAAGTGCAGCTGATGGTACAGTATTAAATGCTGATGGTTCAACTACTTATGGTACTAATGTAATGAATAAAGCTTTTGAAGCTAGAATTGTCGTTCATGGTTCAACTGGTAATCCATCTATTTGTGCTTTATCTAATGATGTTAACAGTAATGGAGTAATAAACATTGGTGATGAAGTAACTTGTGGTACTGAAAGTTTTTATGTTTATGATAATACTGGCGACAACTTAAAGATGCTTACTAAATATAATTTATATGTAGGTGGGGAATTTAATTCTAGTACATATCAAAGAACAGATTATTCTAATCCATCTGGAATCCAAAATGGAACGATGAAAGGTAGTTTTATTGGAGCAGAATTATATAAAGGCGTTACAGCATATGGTAATATACCAAATAATTATGAAGGCAGTTATATAGAAACATATGTAAATAATTATAGTACTTATTTATCAAATAATGGTGTAACGAATACTGCGTCATTAATTACAGTTGAAGAATTACTAGCATTGGGATGTAATAGTAGTACTTATTCATGTCAAAATGCTCCGGAGTTTGTAGTTTCTAGTAGTTATTGGACAAAAACTAGGGATGAAGAAAATACTGCTTATCAATATACCGTTAAAAGTATGGTTTCTGGTTATGGATTAGCGGTAGTTGCTGATATACATTCTTATGGTGTTAGACCGGTATTAACCATTTCAAAGAATTTATTTAAATAATTAAAAAGAGTTTTTAAAAACTCTTTTTTAAATTTATACTTAATTGACAATTTAAGATAAAAAAGAGTATACTAATTATAATTGGGAGTAGTCTATGGCGAGATTAAAAAAATATAATCTTCATGGTAAAAATAAATGGTTCAAGATTATGTTCGTCATGCTTGGCCTATTCATTTTGTGTGGCATAATATACTCCAGCAGTTATGCATTATACCGCTTAGAGAAAAAGTATAATATTATTGGTAGTATAATTGGTAGTTTTTCTAATAACTTTATTTTAACTTATGATAATAATGGTGGTTATGGTTGTAATACTAAAAGTATTACTTATAATCAAACTTTTGGGGAACTATGTACTCCAGAGCGAGCTAATGCTACTTTTTTAGGATGGTATGAAGGAGATAGTGATAATTTACTTACTAGTAGTACGGTATTAGCTGGAAGATCCAATGTAACTGCTAAAGCAAAGTGGCAACTAACTGGAATCCAAGCTGGTCAAACTTATACTTTTAGTTATACTGGAAGTCATCAATTTTTTAATGTTCCTAGTAATGGTACATATAAAGTAGAATTATGGGGTGCTAGTGGGGCTAATAGTAATAATTCAAAGGGTGCATATACCAGTGGTTATGTGAATATGTTAACTACCGAACAATATATTTTATATGTTGGTGAAGGAAATAATAGTACAGCAAATGCTACTAGTTTTAATGGTGGTACCGGTGATAATGGTGGTTGGCCTGGTGGTGGTGCGACTGATATCAGGTATTATGGTACAACTGATCCAACACCATATTTGGCATGGAATAATACTACTTTGGGCTTAAGAACGCGAATTATGGTTGCTGCTGGTTCAGGAGCTGGTGGCGCGGAAAGTAATATATCTGGAGCTGGTGGAGCTTTATATGGTCTTGATGGAACGGGGACTGAGGGGGCTACGCAAACTACTACTTCATCACCAGAATACGGAGGTTATGGTTTATCTAGCTTTGGAATTGGTAATGGAGGATGCGCCGGTGGTGGAGGATACTTTGGAGCTGGTGGTTCATCTTGTAATACTGGAGCTGGCGGTGGTTCATCATATATAAGCGGGTATTTAGGTTCAATAGCAATCGCCGGATGGAATGACTTAGCACCTAAAAACAATTTATATGGGACTGCTTGTACTAATTCAAATGCTTTACATGATATTACTTGTTCATATCATTATAGTGGTAAAGCGTTTACTAATGGGATTATGACTGCCGGTAATCAAGCTATGCCTAACTATGATAATACGGCATCAATGATTGGTAATTCTGGTCATGGTTATGCAAAAATTACTTTTATTGGTATTACCAAAACTATTACCTTAAATATGAATGGCGGAAGTGGATGTCAAACTCATAATGCTACTCAAGGAGTAGCTGTGGGGGAAATTTGTCGTCCACTAAAGGCTGGTTATTCTTTTTCTCATTGGGTAGATGGAAATGGTAATGTTGTTAATAGTAATACTATTTATACCCGAGATATGGGTACTACTTTTAGTGCGGTATGGACAGTTAATAATTGTACCATTAATACAACTTGGGAATATGCAACAAATGGTAACTATCAAACATTTACCTTCCCTTGTGATGGCTTATATAAAATTGAAGTATGGGGTGCCCAAGGTGGTAGTACGTTTGGTGTAGGTGGTACTGGTGGTTACTCAGCTGGTTATTATAATGGGTTTAAAAGTCGTCAATTATTTGTTTATGTTGGTGAACAACCATCAACTTTAACTGGTGGCTTTAATGGCGGTGGACCAGGTTATGAATCTCCTGATATAGCTGGTTATGGTTATAGCGCTGGTGGCGGTGCAAGTGATGTTCGTACTCATGCAGGATCTGTAATGGATACCTTATATTACCGTGTCATTGTAGCTGGTGGAGGCGGCGGCGGTGCTTATACCTATCAAAGTATCCCTGGAGGTACGGGTGGTGGATTACAAGCCGGAAAAGTATATTTAAGTCATTACCTAAGTAATGTCCCAGTCGAAGAAAGTGCTAATTATGGCGCTGGCCAAGAATATTCTGCGATTGCTAACTATGATTCTTATGTTACAACTGAATATTTCCGTAAAGCAACCAGAGGTCAAGGAACTTGGTGGAGTGGTGGCGGCGGCTACTTTGGGGGACCATTCTATATGGCTAATAACCAAATATATGCTGGTGCTGGAGGTTCTGGTTATATTGGTGGAGTAATAAATGGTACTACAACTACTGGTGGTCAATATGGTAGTGGCTATGCTAGAATAACCTTAATTAGTAATTATTAAAATTATAAGTTAAACTTATAATTTTTTTAATGAGATAACTAATAATATTTGATATAATAATATTTAAGAAGAGTGATGAAATGAAAAAAATTGTCGATGGAAATAAAGTAGCAGCAATAATAGCAGCCTTTTTTAGTGAGTTAGCAATTGTTTACCCAATAACTCCTTCTAGTCCGATGGCTAGTGAAGTAGATTATTTACTCGAAACTAAAAAATTAAATGCTTTTAATAGTTCCTGTAAAGTAGTCGAAATGCAAAGTGAAGCTGGAGTATCTGGTGCAATGCATGGGGCTTTAATAAATGGGGTTCTTACAACCACATTTACCTCTAGTCAAGGCTTACTATTAATGTTACCTAATATTTATAAGATGGCTGGTGAAGGCTTACCGGGAGTAATCCATGTAGCCGCAAGAACGATTGCAACATCTAGTTTATCAATATATGGGGATCATTCGGATATATATAGTGCAATGAATACTGGGGCAATAATCCTTGCTAGTAATAATCAAAAAGAGATTGAAGCTTTTGCTACAGTAGCTCATTTAGCTAGTGTTAAAGTTAAATTACCATTTATTCATTTTTTTGATGGTTTTAGGACCAGCCACGAGTTAAATACGATTGATAGTATTAGTGATGAGGATTTACTTAAATTGTTTGATAATAAGGCAGTAAAGGCCTTTAAAGATGAATCTTTAGATATTAATGATTATCAACGTGGTTTAACATTAAATGAAGATATCTTTTATCAAACAAGTGTTGCTAAAAGATTAGATTATTTAAATAGTTTTGATATTATCAATAATGAATTAAATAAATATAATAAATTACTTAATACTAATTATTCTTTATATGAATATTATGGTGATAAAGAAGCAACTAGTATTATTGTTGCTATTGGTAGTGTTAATGATACTATTAAGGAAGTAGTTGATTACTATAATAATTTAGGTAATAAATATGGAGTTATTAGTTATCACTTAGTAAAACCGGCTAGTAAAAAATATTTCTTAGAAGCCCTACCTAAGAGTGTAAAAAACATTGCCGTCTTAGAACGAACTAATAATTTTGAAGAATCAGGCAATGTTATCTATAAGGATATAGTTAGTATGATTAATAATAGTGATATAAAAGTAACTAGTGGTAGTTACGGTATATCTAGTAAAAATACTAATCCTAGTGATATAGCAGCAGTATTTAAGATGTTAGATAATGAAATAGTAAATAATTTTAATATCGGTATTATTGATGATGTAACTAATAGTAGTTTAGAAAAAGTAGATATTGATGTAACTAATAATTGTTTAGAATTATTAATTTATGGTTTTGGTAGTGATGGTATAGTTAGTGCTAGTAAAGATTTACTAAGTATAATTGGTAATAATACTTCTAAATATGTTCATGGTTATTTTAAATACGATAGTAAAAAAAGTGGTGGTCTTACTACTACTCATATTCGAATTAATGATACTTATTTTAATAAACCGTATTACACAACTAAACCAAAAGTAGTAGTAGTTACGAAGGATAGTTATTTATTAAAATATCATCTATTTGATAGTATTATTAATGATGGAATAGTTATTATTAATACGAGTAAAACAATTGATGAAATAAGTAAATATATAGCTTCATTTAATGGTGAACAAATAAATAATAAACATTTAAAAATAATTTTAATTGATGCTACTAAAATCGCTAGTGATAATAAGATTAATGGTAAAATTAGTAAAATAATGGAAGCTATTATATTAAAAACTTTAGGATATAGTGAATTAATAAATATTATGAAAGATAATATTAAAGTTATTTTTAAAACTAAAGGAATGGATATAATAAATGCTAATTTATCAGCAATTGATGCCATCAATGATATAAAAGTATATGATCAGATTAAAGGTGATTATACCGAATTATTAGAGGATAATGATGTAATAAGTATTATGAATCGTGATATGGGAGATAATTTAGTAGTAAGTAAATTGTTACCATATAAAAATGGAATATTTAAAAATGATTTAACTAAATATGAAACTCGTAATATTAGTGAGATTGTTCCGATATGGGATAAAGATAAATGCGTTCAATGTAATATGTGTGCAAGTATTTGTCCTCATGCAGTTATTAGACCAGTTATTAACAAAAATAATGG
The DNA here is from genome assembly GCA_964415015.1 of uncultured Muribaculaceae bacterium. Classification (GTDB taxonomy): domain Bacteria; phylum Bacillota_I; class Bacilli_A; order RF39; family UBA660; genus RGIG8386. The sequence continues at coordinate 13,929 of CAYPXM010000005.1, forward strand.
TATCCCTTTATTAGAAGATAAAAATAAGTTATTTAATATAGTCGTAAATACTGATAAATGTACTGGTTGTGCTTTATGTAGTAATATATGTCCAACGAAAGCAATTACGATGGGAACTAATAAAACGAATAATAATTTAGATTCTTTTTACCAAGATGAATTAAGTTTAGCTAATAATAGTTCAATTAAATATCTTCAGTATTTCCGCCCAAAATTCCAATATAGTGGTGCTTGTAGTGGTTGTGGTGAAACGAATTATATTAAAGTATTAACCCAATTATTTGGTAATTCTCTCCTTATCGCTAATGCGACTGGTTGTTCTAGTATTTATGGAGGGAGTGCTCCAAGTACCCCATATAGTATTCCCTGGGCTAATAGTTTATTTGAAGATAATGCCGAATTTGGATATGGCATGTATTTAGCTGATAAAATAAAAAAAGAATATATTAAAAAAATTATTAATAATTCTTTAGAAGCAGTAACACCAAGTGTTAAAGAATTATATTTAAAATACTTAGATAATTCTTCTAATTATGCTGTTACTCATGATCTTTTAACTAAATTAAAAGATTTAGAAATTCCTATTGATTTAAAGGAAAACCTAGCTAATATGGATAGTAGAAGTATCTGGTGTATTGGTGGAGATGGCTGGGCTTATGATATTGGATTTAGTGGGATTGATCATATTCTATCAACTAATGAAAATATTAATATCTTAGTTCTTGATACAGAAACTTATTCTAATACTGGTGGTCAAGCTAGTAAGGCTACTCCGTTAGGGGCAGTTGGGGAATTTGCTAATTTAGGTAAAAGAACTAATAAAAAAGACTTATTTAAAATAGCAACTTGTTATGATAATGTTTATGTAGCAAGTATTTGTTATGGAGCAGATATGTTACATACCATAAAAGTTCTTAAAGAAGCTGAAAGTCATCAAGGACCATCTATCGTTATAGCTTATTGTCCTTGTATTGAACAAGGAATAAGTGGTGGTATGATTAATAGTATAAGTGAACAAAAACTAGCGGTTAAAAGTGGTTATACCTTATTAATGCGTTATACTAATAACAAGTTAATAATTGATTCTCAAAAACCAGACTTTTCTTTATTAGATGAATTCTTTAATCACGAAGTTAGATTTAAGGCTTTAAAGATAAAAGATGAACAATTAGCTAATAAATTATTAAGTGATAATAAAGAATATTTAGAAAAAAGATATAATTTTTATCTAAATATGATCAGTAATAGTTGATTATTTATTAATTAATATTATAATAAGAAAAAAGGAAAAAGTAGTAAATGAAAAAATTAAGACGAATTAGCAAAAAAGAAACAATGGATGTTTATCAATTAATGGCGGTACATGGAGTCCTAAGTGATTATCATAAAAATATTAAAGTATCTAGTGCGATAGCAGAGAAAAAAGTTGGGATTAGACTTAAATTTGATGATGTAACTAGTTTAAAAAAAGTTAGTCATAAAAAAGTACGAAGAGAAGATATTTTAAGAGGGCATATCCATGCCGTATGTGATGAATATCAACATATTAGTTTTTATGAGAATCCAAGCCGGGAACATTTAACTGATTTAGTTACTAAACCACATGAACTAAAAGAATTAAAAAAAGTGCGTGAAGCAATTTTAAATGAAATGGGTTATGTAGTTAGTGCCAGTGGTAATATTACATTAAAAGAAGATAATGAAGAAAGATATGATGATGATAATGTTTACCAATATGTTACGGAAAAACAAAATCGATTATTTTGTAAACGACATTATTATTAATTTGCTTATTTTTAATAATTGTACTATAATTTAATTAAATCAATGAGAAAAGACATGATTATTAATTAGTTATTTATAGAAACTTGATGGGTGATGGAAATCAAGATAACATTTAATAGTTACTCCTTTTTGAGAGAATAATAAATTCCGGTTAAACTCCGTTATCAGTAAAATAAGTAAAATAAAGGATGGTACCGTGCTATATGCACTCCTTAGTTCCATTCTTTTTTTGGTTTAAGAGGTGAATTATGGGTATCGATGAATATTGGTTAATGCGCGAGCAAATGGCTCATCTTTCATTAATTATTAGTGATTTAAAAAAAAGTAATGTTCCTAATAAAGAAGAATTAATTAAAAAACAAGAGGAAGAATATTTAAGAATCCGAGAAGAAATGATTATTTTATTGGAAAACCGGATTAAAGAAAATAATAGTAAAAGAAGAGGAAAAAGAAAATGATAAATATTAAAGTTAGTGAAAAACTAAATGTGATGAATCACTCTTGTGCTCACTTACTAGCCCAAGCAGTAAAGCACTTATATCCTAAAGCATTATTTTGGGTTGGACCTGTAGTAGAAGAAGGTTTTTACTATGATATTGATTTAGGTGATGAAGTAATAACGGAAGAATCACTTATATCAATTGAAAAAGAAATGAAAAAAATAGCTAAAGATGGTAAACGAATCATTCGTAATGAAGTATCTAAAAGTGATGCCCTAGATATGTTTAAAGATGATCCGTATAAGATTGATCTTATCAGTCGGATGGATGAATCAGAGGGGACTATTACTACTTATACACAAGGTGATTTCACTGATCTTTGTCGCGGACCACACTTAGAAACAGTTAAAGAATTAAAATACTTTAAATTAACTAAATTTAGTGGTGCTTATTGGAAGGGTGATGCTTCTAATAAAATGTTACAAAGAATTTATGGAATATGTTTTGATACTGAAGAGGGATTAAATGATTATATAAAAGAAATAGAAGAAGCTAAAGAAAGAGATCATCGTAAAATTGGTAAAGATTTAGATATTTTTATGAGTCATGACTTAGTTGGTAAGGGAATGCCATTATGGTTACCTAATGGAGCAATAATTCGTAAACAATTAGAAAATTATATATACGAAAAAGAACAAAAAATTGGTTATAAACATGTTTATACTCCATGTGTTGGAACAGTAGATTTATATAAAACATCCGGTCATTGGGATCATTATCAAGAAAACATGTTTCCAAAAATGGAAGTTGATGATGAAGAATTTGTTCTTCGTCCAATGAATTGTCCACATCATATGTTAGTTTATGGAAATGATATTCACTCTTACCGTGAATTGCCAATTAGAATCGGCGAATTTGCAACCGATTTTAGATACGAAGCTAGTGGGGCTGTTAAAGGACTAGAACGTGTCCGTTGTATGTGCCAAAATGATGCTCATTTATTTGTTCGACCTGATCAAATTGGTGAAGAATTTAAAAAAGTAGTAGCTTTAATTTTGGATGTATATCATGATTTTGGTATTACTAATTATAAATTTCGTTTATCATTAAGAGATAAATTGGATAAAGAAAAATATTTTGATGATGATGAAATGTGGAACGTTGCAGAAAGTAAATTACGTGATGTATTAAATGAATTAGGCGTAACATATTATGAAGCTATTGGTGAAGCAGCATTTTATGGTCCTAAATTAGATGTAGAAGTTAAACCAGCCATCGGACCAGAAATTACTTTATCAACTTGTCAATTAGATTTCTTGCTTCCACGTCGGTTCAATTTATCTTATATTAAAGAAGATGGAACTAAAGCTATTCCAATAGTTTTACATCGAGCTATTTTTGGTACTTTCGATCGCTTTACTGCCTTTATATTAGAAGAAACTAAAGGTGCACTTCCAACTTGGTTATCACCAGTACAAGTAAATATCCTACCAGTTAATAATAATTATCACTTAGAATATGCTGAACAAATATATAATAAATTAAAAGATATTGACGTGCGTGTTGAACTTGATAGTCGAGAAGAAAAGATGGGTTATCGGATGCGTGAATCAGTTATGAAAAAAATCCCATATACTTTAGTATTAGGACAAAATGAAGTAGATAATAATTTAGTAAGTTATCGTAAATTTGGTAGTCAAGAAACTACGACAGTAAGTATAGAAGAATTTATTAAATTAATTAATGATGTAATTAAGAATAAAGAAAGATAAAGGAGTGTCAATTTGACACTTTTTTACGTTTATGATATAATTAAATTATCAGAGGGGTAAAATATATGGAAAATATTGTTTTAAATAAATACCAATTTAATAAATTAGTGAAATTTGATGCTGGTAAAAACGTTATTTCTACTGAAGCGGATATTTATTATTATCCAATAAAAAACCGCTGGAAAAATGAGATGAAAGCATTAAAGTATTTTTACGGTCCAATAGAAGAAAAAAAGCAACATGTATTAGATGACATTGAAAAAAATAGACGCTCGTTACAAACTATTGATGCTTTTGTATTGCCTGAATCTCAAGTAATAATGAATGATGAAATCGTTGGTTTTATAATGCCTTTTATTAATAATATTAATTTAGTTGATGTTTTATCTTCAAAAGCTTATAGCGAAAAAGCCAAATTAAACTATATTAAAAGAATTGGTGAAGTATTAAATAAAATGAAAAAATTAAGAGTTTATGATGATAATTTAAAGAATTTATTTTTAGGCGATCTACATGAAGCTAATATTATTATTGATTCCTTAACGGGAGAATTAAAAATAATTGATTTAGATTCTATGTCAATTAATGGTGATGAACCAAGTAGAAGTAGATATTTATGTTTAGGTAGTCAATTACCATATTTTCCTAAAAAATATGCTTATTATAGTCCAATAAGTGATTATATTAAAACCAGCGAAAATACTGACCTTTATTGTTATTATAGTATTATCTTTAATTATTTAATGGATTACCCATTACATAGATTGGAAATTGATGACTACTATAATTATTTAACTTATTTAAGTGATATTGGTATTCATAAACAATTTTTAGATAAAGCAGAACGTATTTTTACGCCACAAAAGAACTTAAATCCGTGTGAAGACTTAGATAGTTTGGTTTATATTAAAGAACATAATGATGTAACTTCATATGCATTTTATCAATATTTAAAAAAGTAAAAAATGCTTGACATAAGCATAAATATTATATATAATCAATACGTTATATAAAAAAGGAAAGCGATGTATCCACATCCACCTGATTGCGAAAAGTGATAGGTAAATGCCGAAAGTAAGATAGACTTATTAGGTAAAGTGGATACGTATAGTGTCTACTTTTTTAATGTATGGAGGTGCTAATTATAGCAAAGGATAAGAATGAATTACCAATTAATGAAGAGATTCGGGTAAGCGAATTAATGGTCATTGGTCCCAATGGGGAACAATTAGGACTTAAAAATATTAAGGATGCATTAACTCTTGCAAATTATGCGGGTTTAGATTTAGTTTTAATGAATGAAGGTCAAACACCAGCAGTTGCTAAGGTTATGGATTACAATAAGTATCGTTATGAACGACAAAAGAAATTAAAGGAAACTCAAAAACGTCAACGAGAAACAAGTAAAGAAATTAAAGAATATAAATTATCAGTATTAATTGATATTGGTGATTTTGAGACTCGTAAACGCGGAGCCTTAGATTACTTGAAAAAAGGTCATAAAATTAAAGCATCATTAAGATTTAAAGGACGTCAAGCAGCTCATCCAGAACTTGGACGGGATGTCTTATTACGTTTCGCTGAAGAATTAAGTGAAGTAGCGGTAATTGAAACAAATCCAAAAGTTGAAGGTAAGAACATGTTTATGTTACTAGCACCAAAAAGTAATGAAGAGAAAGGAAGTAAATAATTATGGCAGGTAAACAAAAAACACATAAAGCCAGTGCAAAGGTTTTTAAAGTTAAAAAGAATGGTACATTATCATATAAATTAAGTGGTGGTAACCATCAAACTCAAAAAGATACAGCTAAAGCTGTACGTAAGAGACGTAACAAAGGAATATTAAGTAAAGGAGATACTAGCAGACTTAAGACTGTTATCTAGTATTATGGTGAGTAGAAATGACAAGAGTTAAAGGCGGCGTCGTAGCCAAAAATAGAAGAAGAAAAGTTTTAAAAGAAGCTAAAGGATATTTCGGTAGTAAACATCGTTTATTTAAAACCGCTCAAGAACAAGTATTCCATAGTGGTGCTTATGCATATCGTGATCGTAAACAAAATAAACGTAATTTCCGTAAATTATGGATTACTAGAATAAATGCAGCATGTCGGATGAATGATATTAGTTATTCTAAGTTTATTGCTGGATTAGATAAGGCTGGACTAGAAATTAATCGTAAGATGTTATCAAGTGTTGCGATTGAACAACCTGAAGTATTTGCTCAATTTGTAAAAATTGCTAAAGATGCTTTAGATGGTAAGGTAGTTGCTCCTAAAGAAGTAAAAGCTGAAAAAACTGGTGAAAAAGAAGTAAAAGAAAAAAAGGCTCC
>CAYPXM010000005.1:20264-25269 GCA_964415015.1 uncultured Muribaculaceae bacterium
CTAAAATGACAGTTGCTGAGTTAAAAGCCGTAGCTAAAGAAAAAGGTCTTACTGGTTATACAACAATGAAAAAAGACGAATTAATTAGTAATTTACAAAAATAGTCGATGACTATTTTTTTTATTCTAATAATTATTTTTCTTCATATATTTGACTAGGAGGATAAAATGTTAAACGGGTTAAATAAAGAAGAAGTAATAATGCGTCGTAAAAAATATGGTAGTAACGAAATAGAATTATCCAGTAATAATAGTTTATTTAAATATTTTTTAATTGCTTTAAGTGATCCAATTATTAAAATATTATTAGTTGCATTAATGATCAAAACAGTAGTTTTGTTTCGGCATTTTGAATGGTTTGAAACAATCGGAATATTAATAGCGGTATTATTATCAACTTTTATTTCGACCATTAGTGAATATGGAAGTAATGCAGCTTTTAAACGAATGCAAAAAGAAGCCAGTATTAGTAAATCACTGGTTTATCGGGATGGATTAATAACTGAGATTAATAGTAATTCATTAGTTGTTGATGATTTAATGCTCGTTAAATCCGGAATGAAAATAAATGCTGATGGAAAAGTAATAAAAGGTGAATTAGCAGTAGATGAATCATTAATTAATGGAGAAACAAAAGAACGAGTTGTAAAACCTTTAAGTAATAATATAGTATACCGAGGAACGGAAGCTAAAAGTGGTGAAGCGATTGTTAAAGTTACAAAGGTGGGACTTAATACGCTTTATGGACAAGTTAGTGAAGAATTAACTAAAAATGATCCAACTAGTACATTGAAAGTTCGGTTAACTGGACTTGCTAAAGTGATTAGTCGAATTGGTTATCTTGGTGCTTTTTTAGTTACCTTATCATATCTTTTTTCAGTAATAGTAATAAATAACAATTATGATTTAACATTAATTAAAGCAACTTTGTTAGACTTTCCGTTAATGGCTGATTACTTAATGTATGCCCTTACTCTTTCAGTAACGGTAATTGTCGTAGCAGTACCAGAAGGATTACCGATGATGATCACTCTTGTGTTATCTTCTAATATGAAAAGAATGCTTAAAAAGAATGTTTTAGTAAAGAAATTATCCGGAATTGAAACCGCTGGAGCAATAAATGTATTACTTACTGATAAAACGGGGACATTAACAATTGGTAAACTAAATGTTAGTGGTATCTATTTTAATCAGTTTTATGAAAATATTAGTGACATAAAAAATGAATTTGTTAGATCAATACTTTATGATTCCCTTATCATTAATAATGAATCTAAAATGGTTTATGATGAAATAGTGGATGGTAATAGTACTGATAAAGCAATATTAAGCTATGCTAATTATCCGGTTAAACCGTATGATATTATCAATCGTAAATTATTTGATTCAAAAGATAAATATGCCATATGTAATATTAAACGAAGTAATGAGTATATTGGTTTAATTAAAGGGGCTAGTGAAGTAATATTAAAAAAAAGTAATTATTGTTTAAATGAAAAAGGAAATGTTGTGTCCTTTAATAATAAATCAGTAGTTGAAAAGGAGATTAATAATTATACCAAAAAGGGGATTCGGGTTGTTGCTCTTGCTTATAAAAATAAAAAAATTACTTTAGTCGATGATTTAATTTTTATTGGCTTTATTTTAATTAATGATAAAATCAAAGATAATACTAAAGAAAGTATTAAAATGATTAATGATGCTGGGATAGATATAATAATGATTACTGGTGATAGTCTTAATACGGCTTCTTATATTGCTAAAGAATTAGGTTTATTAAAGGAAAACGACATAATTCTTTCAAGTGATGAATTTAATCACTTAAGTGATGATGAAATAAGGAGTAATTATTTACATATTAGGATTATTGCTAGGGCAAATCCGCTGGATAAAAGCAGGTTAGTTAGGTTATTACAGCAAAATGATTTGGTCGTTGCAATGACTGGCGATGGGATAAATGATGCACCCGCTTTAAAACAAGCTAATGTCGGGTTTGCAATGGGGAGTGGAACAGAAATAACGAAGGATGCCAGTGATATTGTTATATTAGATAATAATTTATATAGTATTACTAGTGCTATTTTATTTGGTAGAACGATTTTTAAAAGTATTAGGAAGTTTATTGTGTTTCAATTAACAGTTAATATGTGTGCCATTATTTTATCGATTATTGGACCAATAATAGGGCTTACTGAACCCATTACGATTATTCAAATGTTATGGTTAAACATGATTATGGATGCTTTAGCGGGGCTTGCTTTTGCATATGAAAAACCACTATCAAGTTATATGTTAGAAAAACCAATAAAAATAAAAGATCCAATCATAAATAAATATATGTTTAGTGAAATCTTTTTTACGGGAATATATTCGGCAATATTATGTTTAGTGTTTTTATTATTACCATTTGATATATCATATAATACTTTTGTAACCGCTTATTTTGCATTATTTATTTTTATTGATATTTTTAATGCATTTAATGCTCGAACTGATCGTTTAAATATTATGGCTCATATTACTAATAATAAAATTTTTATTATCATTATTAGTTTTATAACTATTACCCAATTACTAATTATTTATTTTGGTGGAGATTTATTCCGCAGTTATGGTCTATCTTTTATTGAATTATTAATTATTATTTTATTATCTATGAGTGTTATTCCGGTTGATATGTTGAGAAAAATATTAATTAAAAAAAGAAACTTAAAATATTAAGCTTCTTCAATAAAGGTTTTACTTTTATGCGGTTCATCGGTGAGTAGGTCTAAATAATTAAGTTGTCGTAATGCTTCATAAAGCATTATGGCAACACTATTTGATAAATTTAATGCTCTAACTTTATCAGTCATTGGAATACGCATACATTGATTAATGTAGGGTTTTAATATTTCTCTTGGGATACCCGTACTTTCTTTACCAAAAATAAAATAAATATTTTCTTCTTTATTACTGTAATCAAAACTTGTATGAGGTTTATGACCATATCGCGTTAAAAAATAATAAGTTCCTTTATTCCTAGCAAAAAAGTCATCAATATTTTCATATATTAAGTATTGACAATCTTTAATATAATTAACTCCACTGCGCTTAATATCTTTTTCTGAAAGCGAAAAACCTAATGGTTTAATTAGATGTAACGTTGTATTTGTTGCTACACAAGTACGCATAATGTTACCAGTATTACCAGGTATTTCTGGTTCAAATAATACGATATTTAACATTTTATCCTCCTAAAAAAAGCCTTACGGCTTAATAATATTATTAATATCTAATAGTTTTTGAAAATCACCAGCATCCATAATCTTTAAATCATCTCGTTTTATAATTCCATCTTTACCTACGGTTTTATTCTGAAAGAAGATTATCGTTGGTACTTTTGTAACTTGATTATCTTTTAAATTAAGAGCTTTATTAATATCATTGATATAATTATCATCATTATTAATATCGCTAATATTAAAATAATAGAAGTAATTTTTTAATTCATAGTCTTCAATAATTTTGGCAATATCTTTTTCTAGTTCGTAAGTATCTTTATCTTGGGTGTAACTAATCATCAAGAAGTAATCATTAGGAGTTTCTGATAACACACTAGTTAATTCTTCAATACTAGTTATTTCATTACTTACTATATTGTTACTTACTAAGTATGATTTAGCATATTGTTCTTTTTTAAAAGCTTGATACCAGCTGAAAATATATAATGCTAAAAGGATACTACCAATAACAATTAAAAGCGTAATGACATAATTCTTTGTGGGAATATAACGATTATTTTTCATAATGATCCATCCTTATATACATATTTTACCATAAATAAATTAATAATGTAAATAAATATCCTAATTTAGGTATATATCTATTTATAATTATCCATTTATCATACTATATGTTAGGAGGAATATAATATGTATTTTGAAGACATATATGGTAATGATTTAGTAAGTTTGTTTAATGTTGGAAATCGTCCAGAAGTAGAATTTTTTAGTCCGAGTGAAGCATTAATGTATGGAACATTATTTAAAACGGAGTATCTTCCTTATAAAAATTATGAACCATTAAAGATTGTTGTGGATAGTGAACGAGATAAATTATTATTAAAAATATATGAATTAGATTTTAGTATTAATGAATTAAATTTATATTTAGATATTCATGAAAATGAGAAAGCATTACAGTTATTTAAAAAGTATACGACGGTCTATAAAAATTTGGTAAATGATTATGAAAAAATGTATGGCCCAATAGAGCTATGTAGTAGTGATTATAGTACTTTTAAATGGGTCGATGATCCATGGCCATGGCAAAATGTAGAGGAGGCTAGTCATGTTTAGTTATAAAAAAAAGTTAGCTTATCCGGTTAATATTACTAAAAAAGATTTAAAAATGGCTAAATATATTATTACTCAATTTGGTGGACCTAATGGTGAATTAGGGGCCGCTATGCGTTATTTTTGCCAGAAATTTACCATGCCTGATGAACGAGGAAGAGCACTTTTAAATGACATTGCTACGGAGGAATTAGGTCATGCTGAGATGATTTGCACCATGTATCATCAATTAACTAAAAATGCCACTTTAAAAGAATTAGAAGATAATGGTTTATGCAGTAATTTTGTGGAACATGGTAAAGGGGTATATCCAACTGATTCTTTTGGGGTACCATTTTGTGCAAGTATCTTTAATGTAACGGGTAATCCGGTAGTAGATTTAGCGGAAGATTTAGCAGCCGAAGAAAAAGCTCGAGCTACTTATGAGAATTTAATTGATTTAGCTAAAGATCCAGCAATCATATCAGTATTACTATTTTTACGCGAAAGAGAAGTAATTCATTTTAATCGTTTTAAACAATTACGAGACTATTATTTAGCAAAAGGATACAAGTAGTATCCTTTTGTGATATAATAATATTATTAATAGAAAGAGTGATATAAATGATGGAATATTTAAAAGATTGTGAAAACATTACCGACATATTAGCGGTGAGAGAAGAGATTCTA
>CAYPXM010000005.1:25279-28289 GCA_964415015.1 uncultured Muribaculaceae bacterium
GGGGGGGGGGGGGGGGGGGGGGGGGGGGGGGGGGGGAAGAGAAGAGATTCTAAAACATTATAAGAACAATATCGCAATAATTGAAAAAGAATTGGCAGATCCTAGTTTGGATATGAATGTAAAAATGATTAAGTTTAATGCTTTACAAGGTATTCGTTATGCGGTTGAAGAAACAAAATATCAATTTGATAAAATGATTGAAAATTTTTATAATGCTAAAACTGATGATATTTCTAAAACCAATTTATAAAGAGGTTACCTCTTTTTTTCTTTTACAAATAATAATCTATTTGTTATAATTATTTATATATAGTAGAGAGGGTAAAATATGCGGAAGATTATTGCAAGTTTAGATATTGGTAGTAATACAATTAAGTTAATTGTTGGTGAAATATTTAAAAAACGATTAAATATTTTAGCGGTTAGTGAAATACCTTCTCAAGGGATAAAAAAGGGTATTGTTATTAATCCGGATTTAACCTATGAAGCATTAAAAGAATTGTTTTTAAATAATCATAAATCACTTGATTTACCAATTAGAGAAGTTATCGTAAATGTTCCTAGTTATGACTTAGAGACAATGATTGTTAGTGCTAGTAACACAATAACTAGTGAAAATAATATTATTACTAGTAGTGATATTGTAAGAGTATTACAAAGTGCAGTTTATAATCGGGTTAGTGATAATCGTGAAATAGTAGGTATTAGTCCAATTGTATTTAATGTTGATGGAGAAAAAAGTGCAAAACCAATTGGTAGTGTTGGAACCAAATTAGATGTAAAAGCCATCGTTAGTAGTATTCCTAAAAAGAATGTATATGGAATCCTTAATGCTTTAGATAAAATGAATGTCGAAGTACTAGATTTTACCATTAATGGAGCCGCTGATTATTATACGTTTGAAAAAGAAGAATATAAAGATAGTTGTGGTGCAATAATTAATATTGGTGGTGATACTACCACAGTATCAATTCTTAATAAAGGAATTGTTACTGCCAGTAGCGTAATAGAATTGGGTGGCAGTAACATTGATAGTGATATTAGTTTTGTTTATAAAATAAATAAAAATGATAGCTTAATGATCAAAGAAAAAATTGGCTTAGCTACTCCAACTTTTGCTCAATCAACAGATTATATGGAAGTTAAAAATAATAATGATGAAATAATTACCATTAATCAATATGGTTTAAGTGAAGTAATCGTAAGTCGAGTAAAAGAAATCCTTAAATTAGCAAAAAAACAAATTAATCTCTTAACAAAAAAGGATATTAGTTATATAATAGTTACAGGAGGAGTTACAGAGTTAAAAGATTTTAAAGATTTATTAGTAGAATTATTTGGCGAAAATGTAACATTAGGAACTATCTTAGAAATGGGCGTACGAAATAATAAGTATAGTGTTGGTGTAGGTTTAATTAAATATTATGACTATACCTTACGATTAACGAATAAAGATTATTCATTGTTTACTGATGAAGAATTAAAAGAACTTAATAAATTACATAAAGGTAGTACAAACAATAAAATAATTGATAAATTATTTGGTTATTTCTTTGATAATTAGGAGGAAAGAAAGATGAATGAATTAAAAATAGATCAAATTGCTAAAATTAAAGTAATTGGTGTTGGTGGTGGCGGTTGTAATGCCGTTAATCGCATGATTGAATCAGGAGTTCAAGGTGTTGAATTTATTGTTGCTAATACTGATTTACAAGTTTTAAATGCCAGTAAATGTGAAAATAAATTACAAATTGGAGCGAATATTACTGAAGGTTTAGGAGCTGGGGCAAATCCTGAAGTAGGAAGAGAAGCAGCAATTGAAAGTAAAGCCGACATTGAAGCTTCATTAAGCGGTGCTGATATGATTTTCGTTACTTGCGGCCTTGGCGGTGGTACTGGTACTGGTGCGGCTCCTATTGTTGCTGAAATAGCTCAAGAATTAGGTGCTTTAACTATAGGTATAGTAACTAAACCATTCCGTTTTGAAGGAAAGAAACGAATGGATCAAGCCCTTGTAGGATTAGAAGAACTTAAAAAACATGTGGATACTTTAATAGTAATTCCAAATGACCGGTTACGAGATATTATTGATAAAACGACACCAATGTTAGATGCCTTTAAAGAAGTAGATAATGTCTTACATCGTGGTGTTCAATCTATTAGTGATTTAATTGCTGTATCAGGTTTAGTAAACTTAGACTTTGCGGATGTAAAAGCTATCATGGAAGCTAGGGGAAATGCGATAATTGGTATTGGTTTAGGAATTGGTGAAAATCGAGCAATTGAAGCTGCTCGCCAAGCAGTTTCTAGTCCTTTACTTGAGACTACTATTGATGGTGCTACTGATGCAATAATTAATATAACTGGTGGTCGTTCTCTTACTTTATTTGAAGCAGAAGATGCTGCAGAAGTTGTTAGAACAGCGGCTAAAACGGATATTAATACTATCTTTGGAGCAGTTATTAATGAAAATTTAAATGATGAAGTAATTGTTACCGTAATTGCTACTGGATTTGATAAAGAAGTAAATAATGATGATGACGATAGTGATGATCATTTACTAAAATCAAGAATATTAGATGATGATTTGGATGATGATATTGATATTCCACCATTCTTACGTAATCGCGACGATATTTAATTATCGTCTTTTTTTTGACATTATATTTGATGATCATAATTTATACTTTAACTAGGTGATATTATGTATATCGAATTATTATGGTTATTAAATCTTTTTTTTGATTTTATTATTCTATTTACCATAAATATAGTCCTCGGAAATAATAAAACGATTAAAGATTTATTTATTGGTTCCTTATTTGGATCATTATTTACTTTTTTAGTATTTATAAAAATTAACAATTATTTATTAATTCTTATAAAATTAATTAGTGGTTTATTAATAAACTTAGTAACTTTTGGTTATCGTGGGGTATTAAAAAATACTATTTACTTATATATGGTAAGTACCATATTAGCTGGTTTTATATATTATCTTAATTTAGAA
>CAYPXM010000005.1:28299-37641 GCA_964415015.1 uncultured Muribaculaceae bacterium
TTATTAATTCTTATTATTAGTCCATTGTATTTATCTATAATCTTTTTTCAGTATCGAAGAGATAAACGACTTAAACATTTTATTTATCCAATCTGCATATATATTAATGAAGAAAAAATTGTTTGCAATGGCTTGTTAGATACTGGTTTTTTAGCCTATGACTATGAACAAAAAAAGAAAATTATTTTAATTGAAGCTAGTCTAATAAAAAATAATTTAACGAATAATTATCATTATTTATATTTAAATGGATTTTGTAAAAGCAAATTAATTAAAGTATACGAAGTAAAGAAAATAATCGTTAATAAAAAAACAATTAATAATTATGAAGTAGGAATTGTTCCCACTAAATTTCATATTGGTGGGATAAGAGCATTATTACCAAATTATATAATGGAGGAAATATGATAAAAAAAATATGGCAGTTTTTCAGTAAACTATTTAATTATTGTTTTTATGTTGGATCAAGTGATGCCTTACCACCACCATTAACTAAGGAAGCGGAATGGCAATATTTAATTGCTAGTAAAAATGGTGATAAAGAAGCGACAGAAAAATTAATTGAGCATAATCTTCGTTTAGTCGTATATTTAGCAAAGCGGTATGAAAATACCGGATTTGATATTGAAGATTTAGTAAGTATTGGTTCAATTGGATTAATTAAAGGAGTAAATACTTATAAATTAGATAAAAATATTAAATTAGCGACCTATTGTAGTCGATGTATTGCTAATGAAATCTTAATGTTTTTACGAAAAAATAAAAATCGACGAGGTGAACTAAGTTTAGAAGATGCCCTAAATTATGATGCTGAAGGGAATGAATTACATTTAGAAGATGTATTAGGAAGTGATGAAAAAATAGTTGAAGATGAAATTATTAAGAATTTTGAAGTAAGAGAATTACAACATGAATTACAAAATATAGATAAACGCGATCGAGAAATAATTAATTTACGATATGGATTAAATAATAGTAAAGAATATACCCAAAAAGAAGTAGCAGAAATGTTAGGAATTAGTCAGTCTTATATATCACGAATAGAGAAGAAAGTAATAAAAAAATTAAAAAATTTATTACAAGTTTAATGTATAAAAAGTTTCTTTTTTTATCAATATAGAGATAGAAAGGAGACTTTTATTTTGAGTAATTATAAAGTATCTATTACGGGTATTGATACAAGTCGTTTAGTTGTGCTTACTGCGAGTGAAATGAAAGAATTATTTATTAAAAAAAATAATGGTGATAAACAAGCTAAGGAGTTATTAATTAATGGCAATTTAAAATTAGTATTATCTATTTTAAAGCGATTTAATAATGATCGTTACAATATGGATGATTTATTTCAAGTTGGTGTTATTGGATTGATTAAAGCAATTGATAATTTTGATTTATCTTATAACTTAAAATTAAGTACCTATGCCGTTCCCTTAATTCTAGGTGAAGTTAAACGTTATATTAGAGATAATACAGCCCTTCGAGTAAGTCGTGGAGTAAAAGATTTGGCATATAGTATAATTAAATATAAGGAAGAATACTTATCACGCTATGGTTATGAACCAACAAATGAAAACATTGCCAATGAATTTATGATTCCGGAATATAAAATATTAGAGGTCATGGATGCCTTAAAAGAACCATTAAGTATTTATGAACCAATTTATAATGATGGTGGTGACACAATTTATTTAGGCGATCAAATTGCTGATAATAAAGAACATAAAAAAGATTATGACATGCTTATTAGTCTACGAAAAGCTTTAGATAAAATAAAGGCTCGTGAACGATTAGTGCTTAGTAGTCGTTATGAACAAGGAAAAACCCAAGTAGAAATTGCCGCTAGTTTAGGAATTAGTCAAGCCCAAGTATCACGAATTGAAAAAGGGGCAATAAAGCAATTAAAAAAGGTTCTTAAATAGTCTTTAAAAAGTTATTTATCATACAATTTATTAGGAGCGGTAATATGCGATTAGCTGATTTACAAAGTAAAGATATAGTAAATATAAATTCAGGTAAAAATTTAGGACGAATTATTGATGTAGAAATTGATGAATTAGGTACAGTCATTTATTTTACCGTGGAAGAAAGAGTTGTATTTCGTCGCTTACTTCGTAGTCGTGAAGAAACTAATATAAAAATGAGTGCGATAAAAAAGATTGGTGAGGATGTAATTTTAGTAGAAATATGATATAATGAACTAGGTGAAAGACATGAATAAAAAAATATTTTATTGTTCAATAATTGTCTTATTAATTGATCAAATTAGTAAAGTATTAGTTACTAATTTTTTGGCATTAAATGAAAGTGTAGTAATAATTAAAAATTTTTTTAATATAACCAATGTAACTAATGATGGAGTAGCATTTAGTTTATTAAAAAATCAACGATTATTAATTATTACTATTTCGATTATTGCTATTCTATTAATTTATCGCTATATGTTTACCTTTAGAAAAAATCATAAGAATACCATTGCTTTTGCCCTTATTTTTGGTGGTATTATTGGTAATTTAATTGATCGTGTTATTTTTGGTTACGTTAGAGATTTTTTAAGTTTTAAAATCATTAATTACATGTATCCTGTATTTAATATTGCTGATAGCGCAATATGTATTGGAACGGTTTTATTAATTATTGCCATTATTAGAAAAGAGGATAGTAGTAATGAAGTACGTAGTAAATGATGAAAAAATTCGGTTGGATAAATATTTAGTTAATATTTTAAATGACAGTCGGAGTAATATTACTAAGCAATTAAAAAATGAGACTATTTTAGTTAATGGCTTAAAAGCTAATCCTTCTTATATGGTTAAATGTAATGATGAAATAACCGTTTTAGAAAAAAAAGAAGTAGCTAATAGTATTCTAAAAAAAGAAATGAATATAGATATTGTTTTTGAAAATGATAATGTAATATTAATTAACAAAGAATCTGGTATTAGTGTCCATCCGGGAGCAGGAAATAAAAATAATACATTAGTTAATGGTTTAATGTATTATACTAGTAATTTAAGCGACTTATCAGGAGAAAATCGATTAGGAATAGTTCATCGAATTGATAAAGATACCAGTGGATTATTATTAGTTTGTAAGACTAATGAAGCTCATCGCTGTTTAGCTAATGATTTTAAAAATAAAGCTGTTAAAAGAGAATATATTGCGCTATTAGTTGGTGAATTTCCTCATCAATCAGCTACCGTTGATGCTCCAATTGGACGAGATGTAAAAAACCGTTTAGCATTTACAGTATGTGCAAATAACAGTAAAAAGGCGATTACTCATATATATGTCTTAAAACGATTTGTTGGATATACATTGGTTAAATGCATATTAGAAACGGGTCGAACTCATCAAATAAGAGTTCATATGAAATACATTGGTTATCCAATTTATAATGATCCGATATATACCACTAAAAATGCCACTAGCTTTGGTCAATTTTTACATTCTAGTAAAATAACATTTACTGAACCAATTACCAAAGAAGTAATATCTAAAGAAGTTCCTTTACCAAAATATTTTCAAGACTTTATTGATAATTTGGAACCAACAAAAGAAATAGATTAAAAATAAACTTAGTTTTATTTTAGGGGGACTATTTTTAATCATTAAAAAGAGATAAAATGAAAATAAAAAGAAAAAGAAAAGACTAAAACATAAATCATTTAAATAGACATAATAAATATAAAAAGTAATATATAGTAATAAACTACTGATATTGATAAATAAGTTATGATTACTAGGATTTTTATAAGAGTTAATAAAAGCTATAATAGAAAAAATAATTATTAATATGAACATAGTTTCTCCTTTACTAAAGATATGATTATGTTTATAATAATATACATTGGAGGTCCAAAATGGAAAACGTTGTTGTAACAAAAAAAGATGATATTGTAATGCGCTTAGCCCATTATTTTATTACCAAAGAAAATTATACCCCGATTGTGGTTAATGGCGTCAAAGATGAAATTTGGTTAGAAAATGATAATGGACCTTATAAAATTATCCGGATTAATAGTCATTATATTCATAATATGGAACAATTAGGTTTTGATATTTATAAAACAAAAAATATCATGGGCCAAATTAAGAAAAAAACATTATCTTTAAAAGTTAATACTCTTAATATATTATTAGATGTTAATGATGGAGTAGTAATAAAAGATGATAAAAATATTAAGAATATTGTTATTAATAGTGTGACTGATTTAAAAAAAGAGAACATTATTAGTGATAAGTTTCCGAATATTAAAAATAGTTTATTAGAAGATATTAAGGGAATTGATTTAGTAGTTAACGTGAGTGAAGATATTAATAAAAAAACGGAAAAAGAAAATAAAAAATTTGATGCTGTTTTTAAACCAAAGAAACCAATTATTACTAATATCATAATAGTTCTTAATATTGTTATCTTTTTATTAACTTATATTCTAGGTAATGGTAGTAATGATTTAGAAACTTTATTTCGGTTTGGGGCGAATTATAGTTATGCCGTAAAGAGTGGGGAAGTTTATCGCTTGCTAACCAGTGTGTTTTTACATGCCGGGTTAATTCATCTTTTTGTTAATATGTATTCGTTAAAAATAATTGGGTCCCAATTAGAAACATACTTGGGTAAATGGCGTTATTTAATTATTTATTTATTAAGTGGTATTGGTGGTAGCCTATTATCATGTGTATTTAGTAATACTTTATCCGTTGGAGCTAGTGGTGCTATTTTTGGCTTATTTGGATGCTTTATATATTTTGGGTATCATTATCGAATATTCTTAAATACAACATTAAAAAGAGAATTAATTCCCATCATTATTATAAATTTAATAATTGGTTTTTTAATTCCCGGTATTGATAATGCTGCTCATATTGGCGGATTAATATGTGGATATCTAGTTACAAAGGCGGTTGGAATAAAAGATAAGACTACTTTAAGTGAACAATTAAACGGTATTATTGTTATGGTCTTGTATTTTGTTATTATTTCCTTTTTATTATTTTATAAATAGCTAAAAAAAAGAACTCATTATGAGTTCTTATATTTTGCGATATAAACCAATTGCTTTACCTAATATTTGAACATTAGGTAATATGATTGGGTTCATAGTATCATTTTCTGGTTGAAGACGAATATAACCATCTTCTTTATAAAACGTTTTTAACGTTACTTCTGATTCATCAGTCATAGCAACAACAATATCCCCATTATTAGCATTTTTTTGTTTTTGGATAATTACAATATCTCCATCATAAATACCTTTATTAATCATACTTTCACCCGATGCTTTTAATGTAAAGATAGTTTGATGATTAGGGATTAAGTTAGCCGGTAAGCTGAAAAATTCGTCTGGCATTTCAATTGCTTCGATTGGGTTACCACAGGTAATCTTTCCAAGAAGAGGAACTTTAACAATATCCTCACTACCGGTATCATATTCATTATCAACTAATAATTCAATCGTTCTAAATTTAGAATTTGTTTTTCTTATTAAACCGGCATCAGCTAATTTTTTTAAATGTACATGAACGGTGGCCGGACTGGATAGTCCAAGAGCTGCACCAATTTCTCTTGTAGCAGGTGGATAACCATGTTCAACAATATATTTTTTTATATAATTTAATACATTTTGTTGTTTATCGGAAACTTTTTTATCCATTTTTCTTTACCTCCAAATTAATCTTAACACAGCAAGTGTAAAATGTCAAACAAACGTTCTTTTTCTTATTTACAAATACAATTGTTCGTATTATTATTAAGTTATGAAGAGGTGAAATTATGAGAAAGTTTGTTGACAATTATTTAGGAGTAATACTATTTTATTTAGTATTAGCAGGAGGGGCAATGCTCATAAATTGTCGCTTCGAAGCAATGGATGAAAAAAATATCCAACATAATCAAGAAATATCTAACACATATGTTGCAACAAAATAAGAATAATTGCATTCTTTTTTTGTTTAAGTTATACTATTATTACGAAGGAAAATTCATTATGAAAAAAAGAATATTATTATTATATGCTACATATGGTAGTGGTCATAAAGCAATAGCTAATTATATTGAATCTTATTTTAATCAAAAATCTGATTACGAAATATTAAAAATTGATGTATTAGATTATGCGCTTCCTTTTTTAGGAAAATTAAGCAAAAAAATGAATGAATTTTTAATGCTTAGGATGCCTTACATATGGAGTATAGTATATAATTCAACCGGATTTGGAATTGGAAAAGATTTAGGTATGAAGTTATCAATGACCTTATTTAAAAATAAGATATTGACTGAAACAATTAAAAATTTTAATCCTGATTTAGCTATTTGTACCCATTTTTTTGGACCAGAATTAATAAAAAAGTATAACGATAAAAAAATTACTAATTCGCGCATTATTACAATTATTACTGATTATGAAACCCATGGTTATTGGATTGTTAATCGGCGAGAAGAAGACTATTATATTGTAGGAAGTAATAGTGAAGCAAACTATATGGTAAAAAAAGGGTTTAATCGTAAACACATTAAAGTTTATGGAATTCCAATTAATCCAATAATTAACGATGATTTTGATATTGAAAAATATAAAAAAAGATTCCACTTTTATAATTATAATTTGACTTGTCTTTTTTTTGGCGGTGGTGGTAATGGTTCTTTATCAAGTATATCTTATTTAAAAAAGTTAATAAGTCGACATTTGGATTTAAATATTATTTTTATTGCAGGGAAAAATGATGCCTGTAAAAAGAAAGCAGAACGCTTAATAAAAAGTTATAAAGCTAAAAATATTAAAGTGTTAGGTTATGTTACAAATGTTCCTGAGTTACTTCAACTAGCGGATTTTGTTATTACAAAACCGGGTGGAGTTCAAACTACGGAATGTATTTATTATAAGAAACCAATGATTTTAATAAATTCTAGTGGTGGACAAGAAAATGCTAATTATCATTTTATTGAAGATATGGGTTATGGTAAAATGTTTAAAACTAATTTATTCTTTGGTTCTTACATTCGTAAAATTATTGCCGAACCGCATTTAATATTAGATAAAAAGAAAAACTTTAATACTGCTAATGCCGATAAATCAATGGCTAGTTTATTTAAATTAGCTACTGATATTTTAAATGATAATAAATAATTTTTATTCGACAAAATAAATAAAATTAACGCTTTATAATAGTCTAGGTGATCATTATGCGCATATTTTATTTATTTTTTATTAATGAGGAGATATATCCTTTTTTTAAAGGTAATAACACATATTACTTATATAAACAAATAAAAGATATTTATCATTTACCAAAAAGCAACTTAGTTAATGCTTATATATTATTAAATAATATTACTAATCCAATTAATAAACGGGATGTAAATATCTATTTGTTTGATAAGCTAAAAAAACGGGATGAATATCAAAAATTTCAAAATCGTCATTTAATTAATAATTATTATACTAAAGAAGAAAGTGAATTAATTGTTAATAATAGTTTTATAAAAATAAAAAGCACAAAGAATAATCCTGAATTCTTCGCATATTTTAATAATAAGAATAATATTTTTGCAATTGATTTTTCAACTAATGATTATTTTTGGTTACATGATTTACGAGTTTAACTTGTCAAAAATATCCTTTTTTAGTAAAATAAAAGAGGTAAGGAGAGAGATATATGTTACATGATATTTTATTAATATTAATTGGTTTAGTAGTGGGAGCTATTATTGGTTTCTTTGTAGCTCGTTATGTTACTAAACGCTATTTAAAGAAGAATCCACCAATCAATGAGAAAATGATTGAGGCGATGATGAGTAGTATGGGAAGAAAACCAAGTCAAAAACAAGTTAATCAAGTTATGAAACAAATGAATCGTTTTCAGTAGCATAATTAAATTATTTATGTTATTCTAATATTAGAATAAAAGGTGGTGTAAAAAGTGGAGTTTTTAGAAAAATTATATGCCAATGAATACTTTGGAGTTATCTTATTTTGTATTATTGCATTTTTAATATTATTATTTGTAATTGTGTTATTTTTTGGTGTAAGTGATGCCAAAAAAGCAAAGAAGAAAAAAGCAGTAATCATGGCTGATAGAGATGAAGAAGAAGTTGCATTTGCAGCAATTGATGATACGGTTAAATTAGAAGTAATCAAAGATGATGAAGAAGTTTTAGAAAACAAAGATGAAGCAAATAATAATGAAGAAACAAAAGAAATCGTTATTAAAAAACCAATTATTGATTTGGATAATCTAGTGATTCAAAACTATGATAGTGTTGAAGCAGTGAATGATGAAATAAAAGCAGAATTAGATAAAAATAAAGAAGATCTAGATATGGAAGATATTCCGGTTTTACCAAAACGAAAAGATGAAAATGTTATAAGCCCTGAATCGTATGATTTATAATTGACAAATATATGTTAAGAACTTTGACCAAGTTCTTTTTTTTTGTTATAATTTGTATGGTGAAATATATGACAAAATATGATGAGTCGTCAATAAAAATTTTAGAGGGTTTAGAAGCTGTTCGTAAACGACCAGGAATGTATATAGGGTCGACTGATAAACGGGGACTACATCATTTAGTATGGGAAATTGTTGATAATGCGGTTGATGAAGTAATTAATGGATATGGTAGTTATATTAAAATTGTATTAAATAAAGATGGTAGTATTACAATAAGTGACTCGGGCCGGGGAGTACCAATTGGATTACATGAAAGTGGAAAATCAACTCCGGAAGTAATTTATACCGTATTACATGCGGGTGGTAAATTTAGTGAAGCTGGTTATAAAGTATCAGGTGGGTTACATGGTGTCGGTGGTAGTGTAGTTAATGCTTTATCAAAAAGAATGGATGTAACAATTTATCGTGATGGCCTAATAAGTAATATTCGTTTTTGTAATGGTGGTCATGTTGAAAGTCCATTAAAAACAATTGGTAAAACTAATAAAACTGGAACAACGGTTACTTTTTATCCGGATCCAGAAATATTTAAAAATTGTAATTTTTCGTATACAACAATTTGTGAAAGAATGCAAGAAAGTGCCTTTTTATTATCTGGATTAACGATTGAAGTTATTGATGAAGGAGATAATCACGAAGCAAAGTTTCATTATGAAAATGGCCTGGTAAATTTTGTAGAATACATCAATGAAGGTAAGAAAACATTACATAATGTGGTTTCTTTTAGTGGGATTAAAGGTAATATAGAAGTTGATATTGCAATGCAATATCAAAATGGCTACAATGAAAATATTATTTCGTTTGTTAATAATGTTAAAACCGTTGATGGTGGTAGTCATGAAGTTGGATTTAAAACGGGATTAACTAAAGCCTTTAATGATTATGCTAAAA
>CAYPXM010000006.1:0-34698 GCA_964415015.1 uncultured Muribaculaceae bacterium
TATTTGGTATAATGGATGAATCAATTAAAGCAAGTAAAAACTTTGTAAATCATGGAAAATATGATCGTGATGATATCAAGAAAAAATTGGAAAATGCCAATATTAAATTGATTTGTTTATTTTCAATTTGTCCTGAAAGTTTTTCATATACCTTATCAGAGTCAATGGCTTGTGGTATACCAGTATTATGTTTTGATATTGGAGCTATAAGTGAAAGAGTAAAAAAGGATCATATTGGTTGGGTAATATCTAAAGATAGTACGGAAGAAGAAATAGAAAAAGAAATTAACAATATATTTTCTAATGTAGATGATTATAAAAAGGTTATTGATAATATAAATAAATATAAATTAAAAACATCTGAAGAGATGGCAAATAATTATCGGTTATATTATGATAAAATTAAGGTAAGACCAGCTTTAAATGATGATGAAATCATTAAAAACTTTAAAAGAGGTAATGAATATAATTCTACTTATTCTTATGTTAATTATGCTTGGGTATTTGATACTTTGAAGTGGAAATTAATTTCTAAATTAAAGATTCCAAAATCTATAAAGAAAATTTATAAAAAAATTAGAGGAAATAAATGAAACTGGCGGGTGTTGTGGTTCTTTATGAACCGTCAGCAGATTTAATAAATAATATTAATACTTATATTGATGAATTGCAAATATTATATGTTATTGATAATTCAAAAAATTCAAATAGTAATTTGTTTAGTAATGAAAAAATATATTATATATTTAATCAGGATAATAAGGGTATAGCATACGCATTAAATAAAGCATTAAAATTGGCAATAAAAAACAATTATGAATGGTTATTGACAATGGATCAAGATAGTTTTTTTATAAATGGCGGAATGAATTATATGAAGAAAATAATGCATAAATATCCTAATACTGCAATATTTTCACCAAAACATATTTTTACGGAAGATAATAATGAAATTATTAGTGATATAAGTTATCCTTTTGATGTCATGACAAGTGGAAATATTATTAACACAACAATTATTAAAAAAATTGGTTTTTTTGATGAATCCTTATTTATTGATATGGTAGATGTAGACGTATGTATACGATTACATAAAAATAATTATGAGATAATTCAAATAAATAATGCGTTACTAAAGCATAAATTAGGAAATTTAAAAGTACATAAGATAGGTAAAAATGAATATTATTGCAATAATCATTCTCCACTAAGGAGATATTATATTACAAGAAATTCCTTTTATTTGGCCAACAAATATTATGATATTTATCCAGATTACTGTGTGATGTTAAAAAGAAACATAAAAGAACAAATTAAAGGAATTATTCTTTTTGAAAAAAATAAAATTAAAAAATTAATATATATTTTTAAGGGGTATAATGATTATAAGAAAGGAAAAAAGGGAAAATTTCATGAAAAAATTATTAAATAGAATAAAGAAAATCAGTTGGAAAGACATAGTAATATTTTCTATAATATTTGTACCATTTTTAGTTATTTTATTGATTTTCAATCCTGGCATATTATCATATGATTCATATAATCAATTAAGTCAAATTGAAAGCGGTATATTTGAAAATTGGCACCCTTTTATTCATACTTTTATTGAAATGATATGCCTTAAAGTATGTGATACTCCTGCAAGTATTGCCTTTATGCAAATCTTTACTTTTGCTCTTTTATGGACGTGTATATGTAAATATAATCGAAAAAGAGAAACGGCTGTAGAATTTATTTTTCAAATAGTAATAACAATAATAATAGTTGGAAATCCTATTAATTCAATATATGCTATTACCTTATGGAAGGATATATTATACTCATATGGTATATTGTTACTATCATTTTGTCTTCAAATAATGATTGATAATAATTATAAATTATCAAGGGTTTTTATTATATTATTATCATTTTTGATGGCATTTTTATCTAAAATAAGATTTAATGGTTTGTTTGTTATTATTATATTAATAGGATTGTTAATAATATTTCTTGCTAAAAGAAAAAATTATAAAAAGGCCATGTTACTAATATTATTATATATTATTTTTATGCTTGGGTTTAATACACTTGAAAAAATTTATGATGTTAAAGATAATGCAAAATCTGCATTTAACACAAAATTAATGCATCTGGTTGGATATTACGAAATTAAGGATTATTTTTCTGATGATGATTATAAAATTATTTCGAATGTTGTAAACATTACTTCTTTAGGAAATAATTATAACCCAACATTTGCTGATCCAATATATGATATTACTAATCAAGAACAGGCAAAAAAATATCGTAAGCAATTGGTAGGTATGGTAGTTAGAGAGTCTTTTAAACATCCAGTTGAAAGTGTAAAATATTTCCTAAAAAGTTCTACTATGACGTGGGAAATAGTTAGACCAGATGATACTGTTGGCGTTGTGATGTGGTTGGATATTAATTCAATAAATAATGAAAAAAATATAGTTGCTAAAAATTTAGATAAAGATATCTATAAGAGAGTAAGAAGAAGTATTGAAAGTACAGTATATGATAAAAAAACAAAAACTATATTTTATAGTGCATCGTTATACATGTATTTATCATTGATTATAATGATATTATTAATAATAATATCAAAAAAAATATCATATTTTTTACTTTTAATTCCAAATTTAATAAATGTTTTTATTGTTGCTTGTTCAACTCCATTGCAAGATATACGTTATATTTATCCAAATTTTTTATTATTTTATTTCACTTTAATATTAACTCTTAAACACTTTTATGATAAAAAAGAAAAGATATAAATGTTTAAAAGAATGAAAATGGTAGCCTTTATTGATAATTTTGTTTGAGTTTTATTGATTATTATACTATTATAGAAAAATGAGGTGTACTTATGGAAAAAAGAAAAATTGAACTTTTTGTTCCAGGACGTTTATGTATCATTGGTGAACATAGTGACTGGGCAGGTAGATATCGAACAATTAATCATGACGTTGAGAAGGGTTACGCAATCGTAACTGGCATTGAAGAAGGTATATATGCTACAGTAAAACCTGCCGAAAAATTTATTGTTCGTTATGAACACGATGCTAGCAAAAAATTTAGTATTAATATGGATTATAACGAATTAGCTAAAATAGCTTCAGAAGGCGGATACTGGTGCTATGTTGCAGGTGTAGCGTCTAGTGTAAAAGAACATTATAATGTTGGTGGGTTGGAAATAATTATTAATAATGTTACTTTACCAGAAAAAAAAGGTTTATCTTCAAGTGCGGCAATATGTGTATTAGTAGCTAGAGCATTTAATCAAATGTATAATCTTCATTTTAGTACAATTGGCGAAATGACACTTGCTTATAATGGTGAAATAGCAACTCCGAGCCGATGTGGCAAACTTGATCAAGCTTGTGCTTTTGGTAAAAAACCGGTTTTATTATCGTTTGACGGTGATGCGATTAAGGTTGAACCAATTAAAGTTGGAGAAGATTTATTTTTTGTATTTGCAGATTTAAAAGCAAAAAAAGATACCATAAAAATATTAGGAGATTTGAATCGTAGTTATCCTTTTGCTAAAACTGATGTTGATTTTAAGGTTCATGAAGGCTTAGGAACAATAAATAAAAAAATTGTTTTTGAAGCAATTGAATATATTAAAGATGGTAATGCTAAAAAGTTAGGAAAATTATTAAGTTATACTCAAGAAATATTTGATGAATATATTGCTCCAGCATGCCCGGAAGAATTGACATCACCACTATTGCATAAAACATTAAATAATGATTTTATTAGATCTAATACTTACGGTGGTAAGGGCGTTGGTAGTCAAGGTGATGGAACTATTCAATTTCTTGCTAAAGATGAAGAAACTCAATTACTTGTTAAAGAGTACATTGAAAATGAATTACACATGGATTCATATATTTTAACTATTCCACAAACGAAACCAATAAAGAAAGCAATTATTCCAGTTGCAGGTAATGGAACAAGAATGTATCCTATTACTAAATTATTAAAAAAAGCGTTTATACCTATAATTGATGATGATGGCATATTAAAACCTGCTATTATGAGTTTATTAGAAGAGTTGGATGATGCTGGTTTAGAAGAAATATGTTTAATTATAGATAGAAATGACCAAACTTATTATGATGATTTTTTTACAAAAAATTTAACTGAAGAAGTTACCAATAAATTGTCTCCTGCTATGCTTGATTACGAAAGTAAAATTCAAAAAATTGGTAAAAAACTTAAATTTATTTATCAAGAAGAAAAACTTGGATTAGGACATGCTGTTTCTTTATGCGAAAAATTTGTTGGAGATGATAATTGTTTACTTGTTTTAGGAGATCAATTATATAAAACAAATCAAAATAATTCATGTACTATTCAATTATTAGAAAATTTTAGGAAAACTGGTAAATTAACTGTTTCAGTTTTTGAAGTGCCTTTAAATGAAGTATCAAAATATGGTATATTGACAGGGAGAAGAGAAGAAGATTGTGATTATTTTAATGTAGAAAAAATGTCAGAAAAACCTGAATCTTCCTATGCTGAAGAGTATCTTTACACTTTATATCAAAATGAAAAAAAATATTATTCAGTTTTTGGAGAATATATTTTAACACCGTATGTTTTTAAAAAATTAAAAGAAAATATTAATAATGGTTACAAAGAAAATGGTGAATATCAATTGACTAGTGTCTTAGATAGTGTTAAAGATAAAACTGGTATGATTGCATTTGTTCCTGATGGCGAAATGCTTGATATTGGTAATGTAGAATCATATAAAAAAACATTAATTAAAAAAATGAAAAAGTAAATATATATTATTTACTTTTTTTGTTATATAATTATAAATGTATGATAGTTTTTTGGAGGTATTAAATGAATTATATTAAAAAAATAGATAAGAAATTTTTAATTTATGCAATCATTGTGGGAGGTTTAATTTTTTCGCTAACTTTATATCGGACAATTACAACGTGTATAACTTACGACGAAGCGTTTACTTATATGAATTACGTACCAAGTAATCCGTTTGAAGTTTTTAGATCATTATTTGTGAAAGGTGCTTGGGCAAATAACCATATACTGAATTCCTTTTTAATTTCGGTTGTTCAGTTAATACCTAATAGTAAATTTAGCGAATTAGCAATTAGAGTACCAAATCTATTATTTTTTGTAATATACATAATATACAGTTATTTAATAAGTAAAAAATTGAAAAATAAATATTTATGTTTTAGTCTTTTGTTATTTAACTATGGAGTTTGCGAATTTTTTGGTTTAGCTAGGGGATACGGAATAAGTTGTTCACTAGTTCTCGTTGGGTTGTATTATTTAATGACATTTTTTGAAAAAAAGAAAATTGATTTTATGTTGTTATCGTTTTTCTTCTTGATATTAGCTTGTTATGCTAATACAGTATCATTAATAATTTTTGCGGCAGTGTTGTGTTCTACTTTTATATTTATTTTGAAAAATAAAATGTTGTTAGAAATATTAAAAAAAAGATTTTATATTGTTATTCCGTTGATTGTATTAACTTTACTAATAATAAGATATCATTTTTATGTTTCGAGTGATGGATTACCATTATACGGTGGTACAGAAGGATTTATTAAAAATGTTTTAATAAGTTCAATGGCAACATTTGGATTTACTAAATATGTTATTCATGCTGCTATATTTTTCTTTTTTGGGTTCATACTATTATATGATAATAAATTTTCAAAATGTAAAAAAGATTTTATTATTCCATTAATGCCAATATATTTAGTTTTATTGATACTTGTAACTGTATTAACCAAAAATATGTGGTTAACAGGAAGATGTTTAATTCCGGTATGGCCAGTATTTGCATTAAGCTTTTCAAAATTGTTTGATGCATTATTGCCAAAAAAGTGGTTAATAATATTTTCTATATTTTGTATTATCATCTGCGGTGGATGTTTCATTAAAAATATAAATGTGAAACAAACAAGAGATTGGGCAGATAATTATGTAATTAAGGATAAAGCATTTATGGCTTATCATAATAAAGATTGTCAAATAATAGAACCATATAAGTTTAATGAGACAACTAATTTTTATCGCCAAGCAATTAATTACGACCATGGCTACGATATTTATTGTCAATCTATACAATAATAATTTGTTATTTACATAATGGATATGTTATAATTAGTGTGAATTTTGTGTGTTAGAAGTGAGGTATGAAATGTCAAAAGAAATTAAAAATGTAAATTCAAAAAAGGTGACAGAGGTAAAGAAAAAAAATACTGTTAGGAAAAATGATAAGAAAAAAATAACTACTAAAATAGAAAAAAAAGAAGTCAAAAAAAATAATAAAAAATTATCAATAGTAATTCCAGTTTATAATGAAAAGGATTTAGTTTTAGATGTTTTAAAGAAAGTTCGAACAATTAAAATAAAAAAAGTTGATATTGAAGTTATTGTTGTTGATGATTGTTCTAAAGATGGTAGTCGTGATTTATTAAAAAAAGAAGGTTTAAAGTATGCCGATAAAATTTTATATCATGATGTTAATCAAGGTAAAGGCGCTGCATTAAGAACAGGTTTCGCTGAAATTACTGGTGATGTTGTTATAGTTCAAGATTCTGATTTTGAGTATGACATGATGGAAATACCTGCCGTTGTGCAACCAATTTTTGATGGAAAAGCTGATGTGGTATATGGTTCACGATTCATTAATAAAGAATATGCTGGATATAAACAAAATCAACTTGCAAATCGAATTTTAACAGGCTTATCAAATCTAATGACGGGTTTAAAGGTAACTGATATGGAAACATGTTATAAAGCTTTTAAAAGTGATATTATTAAATCAATAGATATTAAAGAAAAAAGATTTGGATTTGAACCAGAAATAACTGCTAAAATATCAAAGAAAAAAGTGAAATTAATTGAAGTGCCTATTCATTATTATCCAAGAACTATAGAAGAAGGTAAAAAAATAAAAGTTAAAGACGGTTTCAGAGCATTATATTGTATTGCTGCATATAGATTTAAAAAGAGTAAATAATGAAAAAAGAATTAAAACAGTTTATATCCTATTTCTTTGTGGGCGGAGTTTCCGCAATTGTTGAATGGATTAGTTTTTTTCTATGTAATTTATCATTTAATTATAATTTATCAACTATTGTAGCTTTTATTCTCGCGACAACTTTTAATTATATTTTAGGTAGGAAATTCACTTTTAAAGATAGTAATAATGGACATAAAGATATGCTGGCTGTTTTTGGTGTTAGTTTCATAGGTTTGCTATTAAATATTTTGTTTATGAATATTCTTTTAAAAGGATTAAATATTTCATATGAAATGGTGGCAAAAATAATATCTACCGGCTTAGTATTTATGTGGAATTATTTAGTAAGAAAAATATTTATATATAAGAAATAGTTAAGCTTTTTTCATTTATTTAGATATAATTTATGTCATTTACTAGTGTTTTCAGCAACTGTTTCTATTATTGATCGATATAATGTTCAAGCTTATGTTTGTAACTTAATTGGTTATATATTATTTAATTTAAAAAATAAAGATTAATAATTAAGAGGAGTGAAAATAATGAAAAAACAAAAAGAGAAAAAAGAAGAAAGTGTTATTGTTAATATTCTAATTGGATTAGGTAGAGCGTTATTAATACTAGGTGCAATCTATTTAATATTTGGTGTTGATTGGGGTAGCAAGGACGATGACGATTTAGATAAATTAAAAATTGAAGAATGTATTAATCGAAGTGATACTTACCATAAATGTAGTTGGAGTGCTTTGGAAAATAGATGTGTTTGTAAACAAAGATAAAATGAATAAGATATTATTCATTTTTTATATTTTATGATATGATAAAAACAACTGGAGGAATAATTATGTATGCTAATGTTCTAATCGAATACAATGTTTTATCACTTGATAAAGAATTTACTTATATTATTCCATCTTCCTTAAAAGATATTATAAAAGTAGGAATGCAAGTAGTAGTACCATTTGGTAAAAGTATCATTAATGGTTTTGTAACAAAGATTACTAATGATACAAAATTAACTGATTTAAAAGAGATAATTAGAATAAAAAATCCCGAATTTATTTTAAATCAAGAGTTATTAGAGTTAGGTGAATATTTAAGTAAAGTAACGTTATGTAGTAAGATAAGTGCTTATCAAACGATGTTACCGAGTGCAATAAAGATAAAAGATAATCATTTATTAGATAAGTTTATTACTTATATTAAATTAAATAAGAGTATCTTAGATATTGAAATGTTTATTAATAATAATAAACGAAGTAAAAAGCAAATTGCTATATTAGAACAATTACTTAATGAAGATAAGGTGCTAAAAAAAGATGTTAGTGGTCCTAGTTTAAACGAATTATTAAAACAAGATATGGTTATTGAAGTAAAAGAGGAATTGTATCGAATTAATAATAACGAAGTAATCGAGGATAAAGTAATTCTAAATGTGGCACAACAAAAAGTATTTGATGAAGTAATATTTAATAATTCTAATACTTATTTATTACATGGTATCACCGGTAGTGGTAAAACGGAAATATATATTAAATTAATTAAAAAAGCAATTAATAATAATATGAGTGCTTTAATGCTGGTACCAGAGATAACCTTAAATGCCCAAATGGTTAAACGAATATATAAAGTATTTGGTAATGATGTAGCAATAATTAATAGTGGGTTATCAAGTGGAGAACGGTATGATGAGTATAAAAAAATATATAAAGGATTAGTAAAGGTTGTGGTAGGAACTCGTTCTAGTGCTTTTGTTCCTCTTAAAAATATTGGAGTTATTATTGTTGATGAAGAACAAAGTGATTCTTATAAACAAGAAAATAATCCTCGTTATGATGCGATTGATATTTTAAAAGTTCGGAG
The DNA here is from genome assembly GCA_964415015.1 of uncultured Muribaculaceae bacterium. GTDB lineage: Bacteria > Bacillota_I > Bacilli_A > RF39 > UBA660 > RGIG8386. The sequence continues at coordinate 8,894 of CAYPXM010000006.1, forward strand.
TAAAACCCATAACTGTCCTTTAATTCTTGGTAGTGCAACGCCAACACTTGATAGTTATGCAAGAGCAAAAAAAGGAGTATATCAACTTCTTAATTTGAATAAACGAGCTAATAATGCTACTTTACCAATTATCCATTTAGTAAATATGGAAGAAGAATATGTTAAACATAATATGATAATAAGTGATTTTTTAAAAGAACTAATTGAAGAACGATTAAATAATCATGAACAAATTATTTTACTTTTAAATCGAAGAGGATATTCAACGGTTTTAACATGTCCTAACTGTGGTTATAAATATAAATGTCCTCATTGTGATATTACGTTAACTTATCATAAAACAAGTAATAACTTAAGATGTCATTATTGTGGTTATACAGTATATAAAAAAGATAAATGTCCTAATTGTAATGGTAATGATTTATATGATTTAGGACTGGGAACGGAAAAATTAGAAAGTACTATTAATACCATGTTTCCTAGTGCAAAAACGATCCGGATGGATATGGATAGTACAACTAAAAAAGGAAGCCATGAAAAAATATTAGAAGCTTTTAGTAATAATGAATATGATATTTTACTTGGAACACAAATGATTAGTAAAGGACTAGATTTTCCAAAAGTAACATTAGTGGGAGTAATTAATGCTGATCAAAGTCTTAATATGCCTGATTATAAAGCTAATGAAAAAACATTTAGTTTATTAAGTCAAGTAAGTGGTAGAGCAGGTCGAAGTAACTTACCGGGTGATGTTGTTATTCAAACAATGAATCCAACTGATTATACATATAATTGTGTCAAAGATAATAACTATTTAATGTTTTATAACTATGAAATGCGTAATCGTTTAAATATGAAGTTTCCCCCTTATTACTTTTTATGTAACATAAAAATTGTTAGTAAAGATTATGAAAAAGTAAGAGATGAAAGTACAAAAGTATTTAAATATTTAAAAACGCATTTAAAGGATATGGAAGTACTAGGACCAACGATGGCTAATATATTTAAAATGAAAAATATGTATCGTTTTAGTATATTAATTAAATATCGTAAGATTAATAATTTATATGAAGTATTAAAAGATGTAAATGATATTTATAAACAAAATAAAATTGTTTATTTAGAGATTGATACTAGTCCTAAAACAATATAACTGATATAATAAAAGAGGTGAGCATATGAAAGATTTAAAAGTAGTATTTATGGGAACACCTGACTTTAGTACTTCGGTGTTAGAAAGCTTAATTAATAATTGTAAGGTAGTCTTAGTGGTTACACAACCTGATAAAGAAGTAGGTCGAAAAAAAGAGGTTATTTATAATCCGGTTAAAAAAATGGCTTTAGAAAATAATATTAATGTATTTCAACCAGCAAAAATACGAAATGATTATGAGGAAATTATTAATACTAATGCCGATATCATCATTACTTGTGCTTATGGTCAAATTATTCCTAATGTACTTTTAAATTGCTTTAAATATAAAGCAATTAATGTTCATGCTTCATATCTTCCTTATTTAAGGGGAGGAGCACCTATTCATCATGCCATAATTGATAATTATGAATATACTGGTATTACCATAATGTATATGGATGAAGAAATGGATAATGGAGATATAATTAGTCAAATAAAAGTACCTATTTTATTAGATGATAATGTTGGTATATTACATGATCGATTAAAAATGATTGCGCCAAAATTACTTATTGATACTTTACCTAGTATAATTGATGGAAGTAATAAAAGAATTAAACAAAATAAAAATATGGTTACTTTTGGATTTAATATCAAACGAGAAGAAGAACAAATTAACTTTTATAAAACAGGTTTAGAAATATATAATCAAATACGTGGTCTAAATCCTTTTCCGGTTGCTTATATGACTTTAAATCAGGAAGAAGTAAAAGTATATGATAGTACTTATATTATTGGAAAATATAATGGTAAATGTGGTGAAATAATAAGTACTAGTAAAGATAGTATAAATATTAAGTGTGCTGATGGATTAATTAGCATATTAGAAATAAAACCATTTGGAAAGAAAAAAATGCTTGTTAAAGACTATTTAAATGGTCTTCATGATGTTAATTTAATAGGAGTGGTAATAAATGAGTAATTTTATAAAATTAATTAAAAAATTAAATAAAACTAGCCGAGGTAAAGCAATTATTAAACTATCTTTATGGGCAATATTATTTATTTTTTTAATTTTATGTATTAGGATTATGCCTTTATTTATGAATACGGATAATAAAACTAATAAGGAAGTAGATGTTATTACATTGTTAACTAATTTAAATAATAGTAATTATGATTTTATATATGATATTACGATTAATGATGAAAAGTATTATTATGAAGGAACTAAGTTCAATGAAGTAATTACTGGTTATTATTCATATAACAAAGTAATTACGAAATACTCATATGAAAATAATAAATATTATGATTTATTAACTAGCAATGAAATAGAATCGGTATATAGTAATATTAATAGTAGTTATTTAGATATCGAGTTAATTATAAATAATATAAATAATCTTAAGGGGATAAAAAAAGATAATGAAATTACTTATAATTTAATTAATGGCTTAATTATCATTATTAATTATGATAATGAAATTATTAATACGATTACTTTAAAGAATAATTTTGTTTCTTATGTATTAAAATATAAAAATATTAATAAAGTAGGAGGAATCAATCATTGATTCCTCTTTTGTTAATAAATGGACATTAACGCCTTTTTTTGATACAATTTAAATGGTGATAATATGCAACATATTATGAATTATAAATTAACAGATTTAGTTTCTTTTTTAGAAAATAATGGATATAAAAAGTTTTTAGCTAAACAATTATTTGATTGGTTATATGTTAAAAGAATTATGGATTTTAATCTGATGACTAATATTAGTAACGATACTAAGAAATTTTTAATTGATAATTTTAGTACGACTATGCCTATTATTAAAAAAATCCAAACAGATAATGATACTAAAAAATATTTAATTAGTTTAGTTGATGGTTTATTTGTTGAAGCAGTATTAATGCAACATGACTATGGATTAAGTATATGTGTATCAAGTCAAGTAGGATGTAATATGGGATGTCATTTTTGTGAATCAGGACGACTTAAAAAGGTCCGTGATTTAGAAACTTATGAAATGGTTAGTACTATATTAATTATTGAAAAAGAATGTCAAAAAAGAATTGATAGTGTGGTTATAATGGGGATTGGTGAACCATTTGATAATTATGATAATGTAATGTCATTTATTAAAATTATTAATGATCCTTTTGGAATTAATATTGGGGCTCGGCATATCACTGTATCAACGTGTGGAATAATTCCTAAAATAAAAGAATTTATGAATGAAGATATGCAAGTTAATTTAGCAATTAGTCTTCATGCTCCTACGGATAAATTAAGAAGTGAGATAATGAATGTCAATAAAGTGTATAATCTAGAACAACTTATTGCTACATTAAAGGAGTATATTGAAGTTACTAATAGACGAGTAACCTTAGAATATGTTATGCTTAATAATGTAAATGATAGTATTTCATGTGCAACAAAGTTAGCAAACTTAATAAGAGGAATGAATGTTTATGTAAATTTAATTCCTTATAATGAAACTAATCATTTAGAATATACTAAAAGTAAGAAAGAACAAATGATGTTATTTTATGATCAATTGAAAAAAGAAAAAATAAATGTCACGATTAGAAGAGAATTTGGTCGTAATATAGATGCTGCTTGTGGACAATTAAGAAGCAAAGAGGTGAAATAAATGAAATCATTTTATTTAACAGATGCAGGAAAAGTAAGAACCCATAATGAAGATAGCGTAACCATCTTAAAGAATATGAGTAATGAAATAATGTTAGTGGTTGCTGATGGGATGGGTGGACATAAAGCTGGAGAAGTTGCTTCAAGTATTGCCGTAACTCATTTAGGAGAACGTTTTTCTAATTTAAGTAGCGTTGGTTCTAAAGTAGAAGCAATTAATTGGTTAAATGCTAATGTTCAAGAAATAAATAAAAATATTTTAGAATATACTAAATTAAATCCCGAATCTAGTGGAATGGGTACCACTTTAGTAGTGGCATTATTAACATCTAGTTTTTTATTATTTGGTAATATTGGTGATTCTAGTGGATTTGTCGTAAAAAATAATAAGTTACACAAAGTAACTAAGGATCATACATTAGTTAATTTATTAGTCGAAGCTGGTAATTTAAGTAGTGAAGAAGCGAAAAACCATCCAAAGAAGAATGTCCTAATGCGCGCTTTAGGGGCTAATGAAACAGTTGAAATGGATATTTTTGATGTTGATATGTCAAGTGATGCTATTTTACTATGTAGTGATGGTTTAACTAATATGCTAAGTATTGAAAATATTGAAAATGTATTAAATAATGATGCTTTAGAAATTGAAGAAAAAGTTATCAAATTAATTCGTAAATGTAATGCTCGTGGGGGTACTGACAACATAACTGTTGCTTATTTAGTAAAAGAAAGTGGTGTTAACCTATGATTATGAAGGGGCAAAAAATTAGCGACCGATACCAAATCGTAAAAACTATTGGTGAAGGTGGCATGGCCAATGTGTATTTAGCATATGATACTATTTTAGACCGCAATGTAGCGGTTAAGATTTTACGTGGAGATTTAGCTAATGATGAAAAATTTGTCCGTCGTTTTCAAAGGGAGGCTCTAGCCGCTTCTAGTTTAAGTCATCCTAATATTGTAGAAGTATATGATGTTGGAGAAGATAACGGTAATTATTATATTGTAATGGAATATATCGAAGGTAAACACTTAAAACAATTAATTAAAAAACGCGGTAAACTGACACTTTCCGAAGTAGTGGATATTATGAGTCAATTAACTGATGGTATGAGTATTGCTCATGATTCATATATTATTCATCGTGATATAAAACCACAAAATATTATGATCCTCGAAAATGGTATGATTAAAATTACTGACTTTGGGATTGCTATGGCTTTAAATAGTACTCAGTTAACTCAAACTAATAGTGTAATGGGTAGTGTTCATTATTTACCACCAGAACAAGCAAGTGGTAATGGTGCAACCCTAAAAAGTGATATATATTCAATGGGTATTTTAATGTATGAATTATTAACTGGTAAATTACCATATCGTGGTGATACGGCGGTTGAAGTGGCTTTAAAACATTTAAAAGAACCACTTCCTAGTATTAGAATTGATTTGCCAAATTTACCTCAAAGTATTGAAAATATCATTATTAAAGCAACCGCTAAAAATCCTAAAAATCGATATGTTGATGCCAGAGAAATGCATAATGATTTATTAACTTGTCTTGATGATTCAAGAGTAAATGAAAAAACTTATAAATTACCATTTCCAGATATGGAAAATAATGATAAAAATTTATTAGAGAAAAAAGATGTAACTAATAATGATGAAAAAAAGGGTAGTGAAGAAGTAGTGGCCAAACAAGTAAAAAAAGAAGATTATAAAAAAGAAAATAAAATACTAATTATTTTAGCAGCGATCTTTACGGGATTAGTAGTAGTAATTACATCGATTGTTGTATTATTACCACTAGTTACTAAAGAAAAAGAAATAAAGATTCCAGATGTAACGGGTAAATCTATGAGTGAAGCAATTGACCTATTACAAGAAGCCGGATTTAGTGTTAGTGATGTAACAAGAGAAATAAGTAGTGATTCGGTAAAAAAAGATCATATTGTTAAAACTAGTCCAGCAGCCGGAATAAAAAGAACGAAGAAAACTGAAATAACTTTATTTGTTTCTTTAGGAGAAACTAAAATTACTGTAGAAGATTATACAGGTCAAAACTATTTAACGGTAAAGGGTTCTCTAGAAGCCAAAGGCCTATATGTATTAATTGAAAAACAAGATGCTGATGAAACAAAGAATTTGACTGATGGGGAAATTATTGGTCAAAGTATTGAACCAGGAAATAAATTAGCAGAAAAAGATACTATTACATTATATATTCCCAATGTGGTTACGGTTTATCCGGAATTTACTAATGGAACTTTTGTCTTAGCAGAAATAGAAGATTTCTGTAATGAAAAAAATATTAAATTAGAAGTAGAATATGTAGAAACATCAGAACATAGTGAGGGAACTATTTATTATCAAAGTAAACCAGCTGGTTATACAGTAACTGAAGGAGTAACTTTAAAAATAAAAATAGCTAAAGCAGTTGGTAGTGAAGAACAAGATGTTACTGGTTGTGAAGCGTTAGGACTTTGTTAATGACTGGTAAAATAATTAAAAATATTAGTAATTTATATTCGGTGGATGTAGATGGAACTATTTATAATTGTACTCCAAGAGGTAAATTTCGGTATGAAAAAATTAATCCGTTAGTGGGAGATTACTGTAAAATTGATCCAGAAAATAATTATATCTTAGAATTATTACCCCGAGAAAACGTATTAGTAAGACCCGATATATGTAATGTTGATATTGCTTTAATAGTATGTAGTACTAAAAAACCTAATTTAGATTTACTACTTTTGGATAAATTGATTACTAATATTATTATTAGTAAGATTAAACCAGTTATTTGTTTTACTAAATTAGATTTATTAAATGAAGATGAATTAAAATTTATTAATGAATTAATTGCGTATTACGAAAAAATTGATATTCCAGCGTTTAAAAATAATGATTTAAATCCATTAATTAATTATTTAAGTAAGAAAACGATTTGCCTAACGGGTCAAACAGGGGCTGGTAAATCAAGTTTAATTAATCGTATTGATTTAAAATATGATATTAAAACTTCCCCGATATCAGAAAGTTTAGGAAGAGGAGTACATACTACAAGACATACTCAATTATATCCTGTATTAGACTTTTACATTGCTGATACACCAGGATTTTCTTCCCTCGATTTAACCCAAGTAGATCCCTTAATAATTAAGAAGGCTTTTATTGAATTTGATAAATATAAATGTCGTTATCATGATTGTAAACATTTTAATGAAGAAGAATGTAATGTTAAAAAACATGTTTTATCAGGGGATATATTAGAGAGTAGATATTTAAACTATATAAAAATAATTAGTGAAAATAAATATAAAAGTTATTAGGAGGTTTTATGAAAATAGCCGTATCATTTATTAAAAGTAAATTAAATTTTAAAGATACAATTAAAAAAATTGATACATCAATAGCAGATTATATCCATGTTGATTATATGGATGGAATATTTGTTAGTGAAATGAATTTTAAACATAGTGAAGTAATCAAATGGATTAGTAATGTCAAAAAACCTTTATCAATCCATTTAATGTGTAATAATCCAGCAAAACTAATTAAGGATTATGCCTTATTAAATACTGATGTTATTTATTTTCATAAAGAAGCAGTTAAAGATGTAATAAATGTAGTAGATATTATTCATTCTTATGGGATTAAAGCCGGGCTTGCAATAAATCCTGAAACAGAAATAGAAGAGATAACTAATTATTTAGATGTAATTGATGAAGTCTTAGTTATGAGTGTTAATCCCGGATTGGGTGGTCAGGAATTTATTAGTGATACCTTAGAAAAAATTGTCAAACTTAATGCCATGAAAAATGATTATCATTTTTCTATTGCAGTTGATGGTGGGATAAATGAAGAAACATCATTATCTTGTTTCTTAGCTGGGGTTGATACAATAATTAGTGGTTCATTTATTTGTATGCAAGATAAATATGATGAACAAATAAAATTACTTCGACAATAAAAAAATATCGAATATTTCGATATTTTTATTTTTTAACTTAATTTTTTTGCTTCTCTTGCTGATATAATTACTTTTTTACCATCAATAGTTTTTACTTGTAAATTTGGTTTTTGTCTAGTTTTACTAGCATTACAAGCATGACTTCTTTTATTACCAACTAAAGGTTTTTTATTTGTTATTTTTGTAGCCACAATAAGCACCTCCAAATCACTTACTTAAGAACTTTATCATATTTTTAAAAATAAGTCAAATAATACCATAAAAATTGTTAAATAATTACCCAAAGTTTGTTATAATGAATTTAGGGTGGTGATATTATGAAACTTCCATTAGGAATTAGAACTGACTATAATTTATTAGGAAGTTTAATTACCATAGATCACTTAATAACTTATTTAAAAGATAAAAATATTACTGCTTGTGGAATCCTTGATGATTATTTATTTAGTAGTATTCCCTTTATTCGAGCTTGTGAAAAAAATAATATTAAACCTATTATTGGTTTTAATATTACTATTGATAATAGCCCAGTATATTTATATGCACAAAACTATAATGGATTACAAAACTTATTTAAATTAAATACGATTAAACAAGATCGCTCTTTAAGTGTTCATGATTTATATAAATATCACCATGATATAATTTTAGTATTACCATTTATTAGTCGTAATTTAATTAAAGAATTATCTTTTTTTAGTAATTATTATTATAGTTATGAACTAGATAGTGAACGTGATTTAATAAATGAAGAAAATAAATTATTTATCAAAAAAATAACTTGTTTTAGTAAAGATGATGTAATTTATTTAGATATGTTAGATAAAATTAAAACTGATGTAACTAATCATAGTAATGAATACTTTATGGTTCATGATTTAGTGATATATGAAGAATTTATTCAATTGATTGATCTAAAGTTACCTATAAATAAACGTTATATTCCAATATATAATAAAGATTATGATAGTGCTATCTACTTAAAAAAACTAAGTATGAAAGGCTTAGAAAAACGTTTAAAAAATAATGTTGATGATATTTATTTAAACCGATTAACAAGTGAATTAAAAGTAATTAATGAGATGAATTTTAATGATTATTTTTTAATCGTTTATGACTATGTCTTATATGCTAAGAAAAATGGTATTTTAGTCGGTCCCGGCCGAGGTAGTGGAGCCGCTTCCTTAGTTTGTTATGCGCTTGGGATTACTGATGTTGATCCAATAAAATATGATTTATTATTTGAACGATTCTTAAATCAAGAACGCGTTACTTTACCAGATATTGATATTGATTTTTTAGATACAAGAAGAGATGAAGTAGTTAATTATATTAAGTTAAAATATAAATCTTTTTATGCTGGTAATATTATTACTTATAGTACCTTAAAAACTAAAGTAGTATTACGGCTCGTAGCAGAACAATTAAATATTGAAAGTGAACTATTAAATCAATTATTAAAAAATATTGATGGTGATAAGACAATATTAGAAAATGAAAATAACCCGGTTATTAAAAAGATGTTAACAAATGAAAGTATTTATAATACCTTATTTAATTATGCCAAAAAGTTAGAAGGATTAAAACATCATACTTCAGTTCATGCTGCTGGTGTAGTAATATCTAGTATTAAAATGGATAATATTATTCCCTTATATAAAGATCATGAAGAATATATTACTGGTGTTACCATGGAATACTTAGAAGATCTAGGGTTAATTAAAATGGATATCCTGGCATTAAAAAATTTAGGGATTATTAATGAAATAATAAAAAAATATCATATTACCTTAAATGATATATCACTAGAAGATAAAGAAACACTAGAAGCATTTAGTAATGCGGATACTTTAGGAGTATTTCAATTTGAAGGAAATGGAATGATTAATTTTTTAAAAAAATTAAAAATTGATTCCTTTAATAATATTTATGATGCTCTAGCTTTATTTCGACCTGGTCCAATTAATAATATTGAAACCTATATTAGTAATAAAAATAAAGCCGAAATTAACTATTTAGTACCGGCTTTAGAACCAATCTTAAAAAGTACTTATGGAGTAATAGTATATCAAGAACAAATTATGGAAATAATGGTTAAACTAGGTAATTTTACTTTATCAGAAGCGGATATTACCAGAAGAGCTATGGCGAAGAAAAAAATGGAATTACTAACTAGTCAAAAAGAAAAATTTATTAATGGTTGTATTAGTAATCATATTAGTAATAAATTAGCCCAAGACTTATTTGATTTGATTACTAAATTTGCATCATATGGTTTTAATAAAGCCCATTCAGTTAGTTATGCTTTAATTAGTTATTATCAAATGTATTTAAAAGTTCATTATAACATCCCTTATTATACTTATTTATTAAATGGGGCGATAAATAACATAGAATTAAGTAAAAAATATATTGCAGAGGTAAAAAGTAAAAAGATTATCATAAATTATCCTGATATTAATAAAAGTATGAATACTTATATTGGTGAAGATACTTTATATTTACCTTTTAATATAATTAAAAATGTAAGTAGTAGAGTAATTACGGAAATAATTAATAAACGTAATACTAAATATACTGATATCTTTGATTTTGTAAGTAGAATGGATAATATAATTAATAAAGAAACTTTAATTGAACTGATTAAGGCTAATTGTTTTAATCACTTACATGATAATAAAAAAGTATTAATTGATAATATTGATATTATTCTTAATTATGGAAAACTAGCTGCTAACTTAGGAACAAAGATGATTGAAAAACCTTTATTAGCGGGAGATAGTACATATACGGAAGAAGAATTAATTAAAATCGAATTAGATACTTTTGGCTTTTTAATTAGACATCATCAAGTAAGTAAATATACAAGTAAGGAACTTACTAAAGTCGGAGATGTAACGAAGTATTTTTTAAAAAATATAAAAAATGTTATGGTTATTGAACAGATAAAAAAAATAAAAACCAAGAATAATGAAGATATGTTAATTATTGATGCTAGTGATGAATCAGGTCATATTACTTTAGTAGCATTTAGTGAAGTAGCAACGAAAAATGAAGATTTAAAAAATGGGGATATTATTGAAATAAAAGGAATCGTTAAAAAACGATTTAATGAATATCAAATTAGTGTCAATGAGATAAAAAAAATAGTTAATCTTTGATATAATAAAAAAATGGAAGGAAGAGTAGTAATGAATCAAAACTTAGAACGATTTTTAAATAGTATTAATTTTGTTGATGAAAATAATGCTTTTATAAATGCAAGTGTTAATAAAGTAATCTATAATCGATCATCAGAATCATACTTGGTCCATATTTCTAATGATACTATTATTCCTCTTAATGACTGTCTAGCGTTATTAAAAGCGAGTGAAAATAAAATAAATGGGGTTGATAAATGTAGTATTACTTTTAGTTATAAAGAAATTGATGATGAAAATACTCTTCTATATGTAAAATATTTATTAAATAAATTAGGGACGAAAAAAGTAAGTTTGGTATCACTAATCGATGCTTATATAACGATTGAAGATAAAACAATTATTATTGAAGTAATTAGTAAAGCCGAAGAAGATAAAATAAAAAAAGAAATCAAGAAAATGCTTAGTGATTTAGAAAATTTTGGAATAACGGGATATGATATTACAAGTGTGGTAAATGAAAGTAAAAGATTAAATGTAATAGAAGCATTAAAACAAAATGAAGAAGAAAAAGTTGTTGTAAAAAAAGATGACTTAATATTAGGTAAAAAAATAAAGAAAGAAAATGTAATTACTCTTATTAATGATATAACCGAAGAAAAAAGAAATGTTACATCCGAAATATATGTTTTTGGGATAGATACTTTAGAACGTGAAAATATTAATATAATAACTTTAAAAATAAGTGATAAAACTAGTTCAATATTAGCTAAAATATTTAAAAAAGAACATAGTGAATTTGAAACTATAATTAAAGAAATAAAAGTTGGTAATTGGTATAAAATTGAAGGTAATATTGAATTTGATAATTATAGTCATGATTTAGTATTTCAAATTCGTAATATGGAACATATTAGTAGTAAAGATAATACGATTAGCGATGATTGTGAAGAAAAAAGAGTTGAATTACATGCCCATACAATGATGAGTACCATGGATAGTGTTGTGGGGCTTGATTTAACTAAGCATACTATTGATTTAGTAGATTTTGCTTTAAAATTGGGTCATAGGGCAGTTGCTATTACTGATCATAATGGTTGTCAAGCATTCCCAATTGCTTATCAAACGATGAAAAAACTTAATAAAAATAAAGAATTACCTGATCATTTTAAAGTATTATTTGGGACTGAGTTAAATGTAATAAATGATGATGTAGATATTGTCTTTAATCATGAAAGTGGTAATTACCATTTATTAGAAGATGAATTTGTTATTTTTGATACGGAAACAACGGGATTTTATGTTGGTAATGATCAAATGATTGAAATTGGTGCCGTTAAGATGAAAAACGGAGAAGTAATTGCTAGTTTTGATGAATTAATTAATCCTAATCGTTTATTACCGAAGAAAATTACTGAATTAACTAATATTACTGATTTGATGTTAAAAGATAAAGATAATGAAGAAATGGTTACGAAAAGATTCTTAGAATTTATTGGTAATGACCCTTTAGTAGCTCATAATGCTAAGTTTGATATTGGATTTATAAAAAATGCCTGTAATAAATATAATTTAGGAGAGTTTACTAATACGGTATGTGATACGATGAGTATGGCTAGAATGTTATCACCGGAATGGAGTAATCATAAATTATCAACTTTGGTTAAAAAATACAATGTTGAATGGGATGAAACAGAACACCATCGAGCTGATTATGATGCCTTAGGAACAGCACGTTGTTTTTATAAAATGGCCAAAATATTAAATGATCGTAATATTGAAACTACTAATGATATTGTTAATGAAGTAAATGTTGATGATTTAATTAAGTTTAGTGTTCCTTTCCATATGTGTGTTATAGCTAAAAATAAAACCGGTTTAAAAAACTTATTTAAAATTATTAGTGCGGCGAATACGACTTATTTATTTAGGGGCGATCAACCAAAATTACCCCGTAAGGAATTAGCTAAACATAGAGAAGGATTATTGTTTGGTAGTGGTTGTATAAATGGGGAAATATTTGAAGCAGCTAAAACTAAAGATGATGAAGAATTATCTAATATGATGCGGTTTTATGATTATATTGAAGTACAACCACCGCGAGCATTTAAGCATTTACTACAAATGGAATCGAGTGGCTTTAAAAGTGAATATGAAATCGAACAACATATTAATAAAATAATAAGAGTAGCAAAATCAGCTGGTAAATTAGTTGTAGCAAGTGGTGATGTTCATCACTTAAGACCAGAAGATAAAGTATATCGTGAAATAATTGTAAGACAAAAAACCAATGGTAAATTGCATCCACTTAATCGCCCGGGATTAGAATTACCGGATATGTCCTTTTTAACTACCCAAGAAATGCTTGATGAATTTAGTTTCTTAGAGCCGGAATTAAGAAAAGAAATAGTAATAACTAATACTAATAAAATAGCTGATATGGTAAGTGAATTTGAAGTAATTATTGATACTGGAGGAACACCGTTTTCACCTAAAATTGATAAATCAGTTGAGACAGTAACTGAATTAGTATATCAAAAAGCGACATCTTGGTATGGTGATCCACTTCCATATTTAATTGAAGAACGAATTGCCAAAGAATTATATGGAGATTGTGTATATAATGCTCATAAAAATATCATTGATAAAGAAAATAATAATTTACCAAAAGAAGAATTTGATAAACTGATTTATGAAAGAATACATATGACTTGTCTTAATGGATTCGATGCGGTTAAGCAATTAGTCTGTAATGATATTCGAACTATTAATCCTACATATAGTGATGAAGAAGTTAATAAACAATTAAAAAAAGAACTAGGTGGTATTATTGGTGGAGGATTTGATGTAATCTACTTAATTGCCCAAAAATTAGTTAAAAAAAGTAATGAAGATGGTTTCTTAGTTGGGTCTCGAGGTAGTGTTGGCTCATCATTTGTGGCAACAATGATGGGAATAACTGAAGTTAATGCCTTACCAGCTCATTATCGATGTAAGAATTGTCAACATAGTATTTTTAATGAAGAAGATGGAACTGTTTTAGGTTCAATTTATCCATGTGGGTTTGACTTACCAGATCGGTATTGTCCTAAATGTGGAGAAAAGATGTATAAAGATGGACAAGATATGCCATTTGCTACTTTCTTAGGATTTAATGCCGATAAAGTACCTGATATCGATCTTAACTTTAGTGATTTAAATCAAGCTTCGACACATGAATATACTAAAGTATTATTTGGAATAGATAATGTATATCGAGCTGGAACGATTGGTACTGTAGCAGAAAAAACCGCTTTTGGTTTTGTAAAAGGATACTTAGAAGATAAGAATATGACAATGCGTAATACCGAAATAGAACGAATTGCATCTGGTTGTGTCGGAGTTAAAAGAACTACTGGACAACATCCTGGAGGAATAGTAGTTATTCCTGATTATATGGATGTTTATGATTTTACTCCTTTTCAATTTCCAGCAGAAGATGTAAGTGCCAACTGGCGGACAACTCATTTTGATTATCACTCAATAGAAGAAGATGTATTAAAACTAGATATTCTAGGTCATACTGATCCAACTCAATTAAGAATGTTACAAGATTTAACAGGGATAGATGTAACGACGGTACCATTAGATGATAAAGATACAATGAGTATATTTTTAAATCCTAAAGCATTAGGAGTAACAAAAGAACAAATATGTAATGAAACTGGTACTCTAGGAGTACCAGAGTTTGGAACTAATTTTACAATTAGTATGTTAACGGAAACTAAGCCTAAAACTTTTGCTGAGTTAATAAAAATATCTGGTCTATCACATGGTACAGATGTATGGATTGGTAATGCACGAGATTTAATAATAAATAATATTGTTCCATTTAGTGAAGTAATCGGATGTCGTGATGATATTATGGTTTACTTAATGTATAAAAACGTTCCACCATTAAAAGCATTCTTAATAATGGAATTTGTTCGTAAGGGAAAAGCAAGTAAAGATCCTATTACCTGGCAGACGCATAAACAAACGATGCAAGAAGCTGGAATTGAAGAATGGTTCATTGATAGTTGTGAAAAGATTAAATATATGTTCCCTAAGGCTCATGCAGCGGCTTATGTAATGTCCGCCTTTAGAATAGCATACTTTAAAGTTCATTATCCTGTTGAATACTATGCATCATATTTTTCAACCCGATTTGATGATTTTGATTTAGAAACAATGATTAGTGGGTATGATGCTATCAAACAAAAAATGAATGAAATTCAAATGAAAGGGTATAGTGCTACTAATAAGGAATCAAGCTTATTAGAAACCTTAAAACTTGCACTGGAAGCAACAGCACGAGGGTTTAAATTTAGTAATATTGATATCGAAAAAAGCGATGGTAAAAACTTTATTATTGCAAGTGATAAAAAAACATTAATAATGCCATTTAGAACTCTTGATGGTTTAGGTGAGTCAGTTGCAACTAAAATAATTGAAGAACGTAATATAAAACCATTTTATAGCATTGAAGACTTTCAAATGCGTGGTAAAGTAAATACTACTACGATTGAGAAATTAAGAATGCTTAAAGTGTTTGGTAATTTACCAGAATCAAGTCAATTATCATTATTTTGATAATTGACTTTTTTCATTACTTTTCCAATATGTTTATTTAAAATAATGATGATGAAGGAAACAAAAAATTTATACTTTAAAAAAGGAAAGCAAATTGTTATAATGTAATAATAAGGAGCATAGTGTATGAAAAAAATAATAGGCCTGTTATTACTTATTTTATTAATTCCAATAAATATTAAAGCTAGTACCTGTACAAATGAAGAAATAGTTGAATTAAAGACTAAAGTAAGTAAAATCGAGATTAAAACAGATATTTTTGAACATAAAATGGGTACTTATACTAGTGATTCGGGAGAAGAAATAGATAATATAGTAAGTATATTTAATGTTACTATTAATAATTATTTTAATGATATATATATTAATTCTACGGATTCTTTAGGTAATAGTGTTAATTATAATCAAGACGAAATTAGTAATTCAAATATATTAGCAACTATATCGCCAGGAAATGAGATAGTTAATTATGAATTTCAAATCATTGATAAAAAATGTGATTTAGGTAATATGAGATTAATAAAAATTTCTATTCCAAAATATAATTCATATTATGATACTCCAGCTTGTCATAATCACCCAGAATATTATTTATGTGAAAAATATTTATATATTAATTATGATAATGCTGAGGGACTTTCTAAAAGTATTGATAATTATATCAATGGGTTAGTTGATAAAACTGGCAATCCGATAAAAAAAGATGAAAATAATAATTTTTTAGAATTTATTAAGAAGTATCAGGTAATTTTATATTTTATAGTAATAGTATTATCTAGTTTCTTAATTTATCGGGCTTATCGTCGTAAGAAAGAAATTCAAATAAGAGGAATATAAAAAGTAGGTGAAATTGTGAATATAATAAATACTGATTTTGATACTATATATAAATTTCATCAATTTCATCCTTTCTTACCAAATAAAAATAATTATTATTTTGTAAAAGATAATCGATTCATTAAAATATTTAAAATGACTAATTTAAATGGCATGGAACAAATAATTGATAATTTATTAACTATTAATGAAGAAATCATTAAGCCTATTAATAAATACTATGTAAATGGTATATTTGTTGGATATGACATTTTATTTATTGAAAATGGTAACAGCATTTTTCAATGCTTACAAGAAGATATAAGTATTAAAAAACGACAACAGATGATTAACGATTTGTTTTATGAAATAATTACATACCAAAAATATAATTTATTATTTACCGATTTATGTCTTGGTAATATTATATATGATACTAATTATCATGCTTATATTATAGATATTGATGCAGTTTCAAGTAACAAAAATTTTAAAAAAAAATCATGTCACTATGTAATCAAATATCAAAAAAAAGAAGTATTAAAATTATCTTTAGATAATATGTATAGAATGTTTATTATTTCGATTTCTTTATTGGATAATAAATGTTACGAAAGAATGGTTGCTAATTATAATTTAGATTTATTATTTAATTATTTAAAAATTAATAATATAGCTTATTATCAAATACTTTTAGATATTGGAAATAATATTACTAATTTAGATGAATTACATGTTGCAATTAAGACTTTATTTACTTGACATAAAGTCTTTTTAAATGGAGCAATTTATTGACAAAATGTAAGGAATAATATAAGATAAAATTATAAAGTGAGGTATTTATGAAAACAATAAAATTGAATCCAAATATGATTAAGAAATTACAAATATCGCTAAAAAAAGCATCATTTGTCATATGTAGTGCTGCTACTATAGGTTTATCCTCTTGTGATTATGCTGGTGTTGTACAACCGACTGAATCTGCAAGCGTATCCGAAATAACTACTGAGGATGAAAGCTTAATTTCTAGTGAGATAGTAAGTGATGAACCAGAAATCGTAATTGAAGGGGATTTTTATAAAGGGTCAGAGTTTGATTCAATTTATTCTTTTATTGATATATATGATAAATATATGACTCCAAATGCTGCCAAAAGAGGAGGCGGTTTTCCAACTCAAATTATGAGTCCCTTAGAAGATAATATGTCTTATAATAATAATATTTTATTAAGTAGTATTGCCTTAATTAACTGGCCATCACTGGAAGAAGTTAAAGAAATGTGTGGCGGAATGACACCCGATTCTATGACTAGTGATTATATGATTTTTAAAGGTGATAATTTTACTATTGAGTTAACAAATAATGATTACTATAATAATTATGTAGTAACAAAATATGATGAAGTAACAGGACGATCAATTGCTTCTAAGAATTTTTCTTTTCGTAGTAGTAAATCATATGAAAGAGAAAATGAAATAGAAATAAATAAAGTGTATGGCACAGATGATAATTGTATTTTTTCATGTAGTATGGGAACATATAATTTTTCCGGAAAAAGTAATGATGTGCAAAT
Source organism: uncultured Muribaculaceae bacterium (assembly GCA_964415015.1). Classification (GTDB taxonomy): domain Bacteria; phylum Bacillota_I; class Bacilli_A; order RF39; family UBA660; genus RGIG8386. The sequence continues at coordinate 26,798 of CAYPXM010000006.1, forward strand.
TAGTGATTTAATATATGACAATGATAATAATTTTTGTATGGTTTCTTATGTAGAAGATTTTTCTTGTAATTTTAAAGGAAATTTCAAATTGTATTCTGGTTCTACTACATTAAATGGAACGCCTATATTAACGGCTAAAGGAGAAATTCCTTTAAATGACTTTTATATTAATAAAGAGGAAGTAGATAATAGTACTATTTTTCATTATTTAAATGCTGAAGGAGAGGAATTATTAACTTACAAAATATCAAATATTAATGAATTTGAAATGACTGAAGAGTTAATTGATAATCGTTCAAAATATGAAAGTCAGTATCGCGATGGAAGTGAAATGAATGCTAGTTATAAGATTTCCAAAAAAATCGAAAATAATATTGAAGTATATACTTATGAAAATGGAAATGACACGCGTCATTATATGAATATTAAAAAAAATGATGAAAATGACAAAAATTTACCACTTGTAACGATTGAAATCGTAGGAAGTACTGAATATAAAAATGGATTATGTTTTGGTGGTATATCATGTAATGAAGCGGTAAATAGTGATAAACAATATAGAAGAGTTTACTCTGATGATCTTGATGACTTATATGAAAAGATTTCATCACTGATTACAAATGACGAGCTATTTGATGATATTGATTTTAATAATATTCCCCGTATAGAAGAAGATACAATAAAGGAATATTATGGAGTAGAAGAAGAGACTTTAAGTAAATAACAAAAATATTAACAAAAGTGTAGAAACTTTTGTTTTTAAATGGTATTATATAGTAAAAGATGGTGATAATACATGATTATAAGATTAAATAAAATAAATATATATTGTCTTACTTTTATCCTATTATTTAGTGTTAATGCCATTGTTTACGCTTATTCACAAGATGCCGTAACAAATTCAATGCAAATAATTGAAAATACTGCAATATATGAGGTATCAGAAAATTCTAGCATATGTGGTGGTAAACTTGGTGCTCCTTATAGTTCACAAACTCAAAATAAATGTATAATTGAAAAATGTGCATATGTTAGAACTTCAGATAATAATTATTATTGTCGTTATCCAAAATGTGAAGACTTTGCTGAACGAACTGGTTCAACTTCAGCTTCTAAAAATTGTCCAAAACAAATAAATATTGTTTATAATAATAATGGCGTAAGAAGAACTATTTATTCTATTACATGTAAAACTCAAAAAACTATTCAAGGGTATGATTGCATTTCTGGTGCTACTGGAAGTAATGGTGCAATCTCTTCTAATTATTATCCACCTAATTTGGACCCTAATCCAAGCGTACACAAAGAAAAAAAATGTAGTGATTATAATGGGAATCAAAGCGGTTGTGAATCCTTTACGATTATGAATGGCTTTACATTGCAAACGGCATGTACTTATGATAATAATACCAAGAAATGTAATGGTTTATCTAGCGATGTAGGTTTTGATTCATATGCTTGTAATTGCAATAGAAATGGATATGGGAATACGGCGTATATTAATTGTATGAAAGCCTGTGATAGCGTATCAAAACCTAGTATCGATTTAATTAATCGTTGTGACAATTCTTGTGCCGCATATGCAAAAGAAAAACATGGAACTCCAAGTGGTGGGCAGGCTTCACAAATCTATCAGCAAACTTATAACAAATGTTATAATGAATGTACTAATTCATCATTAAGTTATACTCCAGGTGGAGGTGGTGGCTCCAAGGGTGGAAAATGTACAGACACTATAAATTATGTTGCAAATGTAATTGGATTAACTTGTAATCCACCAGTAAATAATTCGATAGAAAATGCTAATTGTTCAAAATATATTACTAATAATTATGATCCTGATGTAAGTAGTAAAATGAGTGATAAAAAATATTATGTTATTTTAACTAATGCTAAAGTAAACGGAAAAATTGAAGATTATAAAAATAGACGTTATGCCGGTAATTGTAATGGATATCGGACTAATGTATTTTGTATTGAACCAACATATGCATATAATCCAACTGACTATATTGTTAAAGCTTCATTAAATGCTGATGGAGAATATGATATACCTTATATTAGAATTTATCAAAGTGTCTTAAAAAAAGCTTATGCCTATAATTCATTTAAAAATGAAAATATGACTAGTCAAGTATATGAGGTAATTCATTTGGCGTATCGTTTATATTCATATTATAATAATTCTCTTAATGGACGATATAAAGGTAATATTCCTTCAGCGGAATACTTAATAGATGCTTTTGCAAATTCTTCTAAAGCAATTAATAGTACACAAAGTGGTTATAAATACTATAATAAGCACGCTTATCGCAGTTATTTAGGGAATACTTATTATTTGTTTGATGCCCTAGATAGTGCCCTTAATTTAACTAGTCAACAAAATACAACTAATTATCAATCAAGTTCTAGTAGTAATAATGATACTATTGGTGGTGGTGGTACGGTTCTTGATCAAGCCTTAGAACTATTCTTAGATGGTATCAATGATAATATTGCTATTTGGGATGTACCAGTTAAAGCTAATAAAATTAGTGATGATGGAGATAATGTAGTGACCGTTTCGTTAAGTGGTTTTATGGGCTTTAAAGGTTCACCAACTAATGATTCTAAAGTACTAAGTTTATCTTGTGATAATTGTGTGTTTACTAGTCACGGTAATGTAAGTAGTATAAATCTTCATGATGATGGACTTGCAATTCTAAATAATAATATTGATGAATTAATTGTTACTTTAAAATACACTACTAAAGATTATAAAATTAATTTAGAATACTTTGATCGTCGTAGCCCACAAAATGTGCTTATTTCTTATAATCGAACTGACCCTAATAATAATCAAAAAGAACCAGTAATTACTGAAGAATGGCGCCCATTAATATATTCTTTTGAATTTGATAGTGCTAATAAAACTTGTAGTATTAGTGGTGGAATAGCATACGATTTAAATGGAAGTCAAACGACGGCTGAAAATTTTGCTGATAAAGGGGTATGTTGTGATGCACTAAGAACTAGTGCAACATTAAGAAGTAAATTTCATAGTTTAGGACATCCTAGTTATATGACTGATTCTTGGATTCAAAATGGATGTAAAAAAACTTGTGAACCAAATGCTAATAATCCTGAAGAATGTAAAATAGATAGTAATTATGGTGATACACAAGTAGTAACTTATAGTGAATTAACGAAAAAAAGTGATACTGATAGTAAACGAACTGAAGGATATAATTATCAATGTTTAATGAGTGAAAGTAGTAATTATACTTATGAAATTAATACTACTTATAGTGCTTATTGTAGTTTAGGGTGTAGTCAAGAATATACCTTTAATATGCCAACTAAGTTATATGCAAATACGGGACGTTATATAAATTTAAGTATTCCTGCTAGTACGGAAAAAACTTGTGTTACTAATAAGATTAATCATAGTGAATTTAATAAAAATTATAATGAAAGAAAAACATCTTTAGATGCAGCAGTTAATGATTATAATAAATGGGTTGATATAAAAGCTAGTGTTAAGGATAGTGATATCTCTAATACTGGAAGTACTACATGTACATTTCAATCAGAAGAAAATAGTAGTTGTCCTAGTTATTCATCATTAGGTAGTGATGGTTTATGTCATCATAGTAAGAAAAAGAAAGAAAATTGTAATGATGGAAGTTGGACTGCTAGTGCTAGTGGAACTGATTGTACAAAGAGTCCTGGTAAACAGAATGTAACTAAGAATTGTACGGGAGAAAATGCTAGTGGAAGTAACTATAGTATAACTTTGGATGGAGTAGTATTTAATTCTAATACTACATGTAATGGATGTAGTGCTACTAGTGGAACTTATAATAATTTAAAAGAACAAATTAATAGTTATGTTGAACAAAAAAAATCAATAGTTGATGGGGCGTTAAATAATCTTAATGCAGCTATTAATGCTTATAATATGTGTTTTGAACCTAATGGAAATTTAGTCTTTGATCCAATTGTAAAATTTGATTATGAAGAAGATTATTATATGAATTTATTTGGTGCTAATGCACAATTAACATCTACTGGTTATAGTCCTTCATCAAGTGTAAAACATTATAATGCTAGTGGTATTTTAGATGATGGAAATGGATTATACTTTAAGAATGCAACTAGTAATCAAAAAGATGTGTTAAAGAGTACTTATCGATATGATGGAAATAAGTATGTATATGATACTACTAAAGTATATCGAAGTACGACTGATTATAGTGAAGTAAAGATTAATGCTAGTACAACATTAACTAGTAAAACTAATTGGTATACAAGTGCTGGTAATGGTAAGGCTAGTACTAATCAGTCCCTAGTAAATAAAATGAATATTGGTAATGTATTACCAGTATCTAATATTAAATCGGGATTATTAAAAGATACTTTTAATTATGCTTTAACGGTTACTAACATTGGTAGACTTGATGAGTACTTTAGTAAAATTGAACGAGAAAAACTTAGTTATTCATGTAATTATGATTTATATTGTAAACCACCTTGTAGAACATGTGAACCAGGTTATTTCTATCGTGAGATATCACTAAATGATGTCTTTACTAAGACTACTAATGATATTTCACCTAAACAGAATTTAACTAATTCAAGAACAATAGTAGGTATTTGGGCTAGTGAAAAAGGAAAGACAACGCAAACGGAAATTGAAGCATTAGGAGAGAATACTTACAAAGATGAAAATTTAGATTATTCTTATACTTTGACACCAGCAGGAATGAAACAAATAAGAGAATATAATAAAGCAACTAATTATGGTGACTTTAATCTAGTTTGTGATGATGGATTAGATTGTAAGAGTAGTTTCTTAGATAGTATTAAGAAAAATGAAATACCAGGAGTAATTGAAAATAAACGGAATAATGAATTTATTCATTTTAATGGAACTTCTTGGAAATAAGAGATTTATATAAATAAATCTCTTTTATATTACTTCTTTAAAGTAATATAAAAATATGTTAAAATAAGTATGTTGAAGGGATAAAGAAGATGAAAAAAAATAATCTTTGTATCATTATATTAAGTATGTTTTTAGCCTTAATTATTACTATTGGTAATAGCTTTTTAATAACGGATAGTTTAATTCTATTATATAAAAGTATATTTCATGTAATAGGGGCTGTTATATTTTATATTATTATATATTTTATGTTTAAAATCTTTTTTACTTATTTATTTAGTAAATTTGATGTTTATAAAGGATTAAAAGATAAACAAACTAATAATTGGTTTATTAAACAATTTGATAAACATCCTTTTCTTTTTTCATTGATAATAATTATTATATGTTGGTTACCATATATTATTAGTTTTTATCCAATTATCTTATCACCTGATCCTAGTTTTCAAATAAAACAATTTTTAGGAATACCAAATAAATACTCCGATTATGTTGTATTACTAGATGAAAGTCAAATAATTACTAATCATCATCCTGTAATACATACGATGTTATTGGGGAGTTTTGTTAAACTAGGAATTAATATAAATAATGCTAATTTTGGATTGTTTCTCTATAGTATATTACAAATTACTTTTTTAAGTATGGTTCTATCAAGTACCATAAAATTTTTAAAAAAACATAATATATCAATTAAATATCGTCTTATTTGTTTAATAATATATAGTTTAGTACCGATGTTTCCTCTATATGCCATGTCAGGTGTTAAAGATGTTTATTTTGGGGGATTAATAATTTTATATACGATGAGTTTATATACCATTATTAAAAATAATAAAATTAAAATATTAGATAGTTTATTTTTAGTTATTTTAATGCTATTTATCTTTTTATTCCGGAATAATGGTATTCATGTAATGATTCTTTCTTTTCCTTTTGTATTATGGTTTAAAAGACGTCATATATGGCCTTATTTACTTATTTTTATATTCGTTATATCTTCGTATACTATTTATGATAAAGTTATCTTACAAGCTTTTAAAATAACTCCTACTAGTATTAGAGAAACATTATCTATTCCTTTTCAACAAACTGCTCGGTATGTTTTAGAAAATGAAGAAATAATTGATGATTTTGAATATCGTTCAATTGATAAAGTATTAACTTATGATACGTTAAAAGATCGTTATAATAGTGAAAAAAGTGATCCGGTAAAAAATGAGTATAATCGTTATGCTACTAGTGATGATTTAAAAAATTATTTTAAAGCTTGGGGAATTGGTTTATTTAAAGCACCATTAACTTATACTGAAGCAACTATTTCAAATACTTATGGTTATTTTTATCCCTTAAAAACTAATTGGTATATCTATTATAAAAAAGATAATCGAATTAATGAGGATGGAATTGATTATCATTATAATAAGTTAAATATTAGTCGTAGTATTTTAGGTGGTTATGGAATAGTTTTCCCTTATCTTCCAGTTATTGGTTTAATCAGTAACATTGCAATAAATGTATGGTTTTTATTAATTATGGCTCTTTATTTAATTAAACGAAAGTTATATCAAAATATTACTTATTTAATACCTTCACTAGTTCTTTTATTAGTATGTATTGCATCTCCTGTTAACTGTTATTTCCGTTATGCTCTTCCGTTTGTCTTTGCAATGCCTTTATTAATTGGATTTTTCTTTAGTACGTTAAAAAATGATAAAAAGAAATAAACGCTATTAGTTGTTTATTAGGATAATAATTGATATAATGGCTATAGAAAAGAAGTGGATTTATGGAAAAGAAAATAGCTATATTAATTCCTTGTTATAATGAAGCTAAGACTATTGAAAAAGTAGTTAATGATTATAAAAGGGTATTACCAGAAGCTAATATATATGTTTATGATAATAATAGTGCTGATGATACTGATAAAATTGCTAAAAAAGCGGGAGCTATTGTTAAATATGAATACCGTCAAGGTAAGGGTAATGTAATTCGAACAATGTTTCGGGATATTGATGCGGATTGTTATTTAATGATTGATGGGGATGATACATATCCTTGTGAATTTGCAAAAGAAATGTGTGATTTAGTTTTAAATGGTAGTGCTGACATGGTTATTGGGGATCGTTTAAGTAGTACTTATTTTACTGAGAATAAGCGTCCTTTTCATAATGTTGGGAATAAGCTAGTAAGATTTTTAATTAATAAATTATTTAAAAATAATATTAAAGATATAATGACGGGATATCGTGCCTTTAGTTATGATTTTGTAAAAGGGTTCCCGGTTATAAGTAAAGGTTTTGAAATTGAAACAGAAATGACTATTCATGCCGTAGATAAAAACTATAAATTAGTTGAAGTGCCTGTAACATATCGTGATCGTCCGGTTGGTAGTGTTTCAAAACTAAATACATATAGTGATGGTTTAAAAGTTATGAAAACGATTGCAACTTTATTTAAAGAATATAAACCTGCTGCATTTTTTGGCATTATTAGTAGTATTCTTTTATTAGTTGCCATTGGTTTTAGTATTCCTGTTTTCATTGAATACTTTAAAACTGGTTTAGTATTACGTTTTCCAACCTTAATATGTTGTGGATTTTTAGGACTAGTATCATTATTATTATGGGCTGTCGGATTAATATTACAAGTAATTGTTAAAAAAGATCGTCAAAATTATGAAATTTTATTAAATATATTAAAGAAGTAAAGTACTGCAATAAAAGCAGTATTTTTTATTCTTTTTTGATATAATGTAGTTAGGTGATAATGATGAAAAAAGTAATCTTAATAGATGGTAATAACTTGTTATTTCGTAGTTACTATGCTACTGCTTATACTGGTAATATGATGAAAAACAGTAAAGGCTTTCCAACTAATGCCCTTTATGGTTTTACTAGTATGATAAATAAAATAATCAATGAAGAAAAACCAGAATATATCATGGTTGCTTTTGATATTGGCAAAAACTTTC
>CAYPXM010000006.1:34708-36436 GCA_964415015.1 uncultured Muribaculaceae bacterium
GAAAAATATCAAGATTATAAAGCCGGTCGAAATAAAACTCCCGAGGAATTAAAAATGCAAATGCCTTATGCCCGGGAATTATTAAAAGCAATGGGAATTAAGTATTTTGAAATGGAACCTTATGAAGCTGATGATATTATTGGTACATTTGCCCGCATGTGCGAAGTAGACCCAGATTTTATTGGAACAATTGTATCAAGTGACAAAGATTTATTACAACTTATTAGTCCACAAATCGATGTTAAACTATTAAAACAAAAAGATTTTATTCGCTATAATCGTGATACTTTTTATCAAGACTTTTTAATTGAACCAATAAATATTATTGATTTAAAAGCAATAGCTGGTGATTCCAGTGACAATATTTTAGGCGTAAAAGGAATTGGTGACAAAGGAGCACTTTCATTATTACAAAAATATCAAACCTTAGAAAATGTTTATCTTCATATTGATGAAATAAGTGGTAAAACAAAAGAAAAATTAATTGCATCTAAAGATATGGCTTTTTTATCAAAAGAAATAGCTACTATTTATAAGGAAGTACCAATAGATATTGATTTAGAAGAATTAAAATATACGAAAACGGAAAGTGAAGAATTATATTATTTATATACGGAATTAGAATTCTTTAGTTTAATTAATAAATTTGATAAACCAAAGAAAACTATCGATTTAGAAATAAGTAATATACCAAAGTGTATTGATCATATCTGTAGTTACTATTTATTATGTGATAATCTAAATTATCACGAAGGGAAAATAATCGGAGCAAGTGTTACGGATAAGTTTGGCACCTATTATTTTCAAGGTGATGAAATAGATAAGATGGTAAAGTTAATAAATGATCATATAATATATACTTTTGATGAAAAGAAGAATATTTGTTTATTAAATAAACTTGGATTAAAAGTAAATGGGGTTATTTTTGATACAATGATTGCAACTTATTTACTTGATTACAAGATAAGCGATGATATTAGTTCAATAATGAATATTAAAGGGATAAATGTAACTGATTATAATACTTTAGTAAAAGATAAATTTAGTAAAGATAATAAACTAGAATTAGGGTTAAAAAGTAGTTTTATTTTTAATACTTATCAAGAATTTATCAAAGAATTACGTCTAGAAGATATGGAAAAGTTATATACTGATATTGAACATCCCTTAATTAAAGTATTAGCAAAGATGGAAATAGATGGTGTATATGTATCAAAAGAACGGTTATTAAAAATGGCTAGTGATGTTCAAGCTAAAATAGTATTGCTAGAACGAGAAATATATAATTATGTCGGTCATGAATTTAATATTGCAAGTCCTAAACAACTTGCTAATGTATTGTTTATTGAACTTAATTTACCAGGTAATAAAAAGAATTCTACTGATGTAAAAGTATTAGAAAAACTGAGTAATTTACATCCTATAATAGAAAAGATAATGATGTATCGTAATTTAACGAAGTTAAAATCGACTTATTTAGAAGGACTTACAAATTATATATATCCGGATAATAAATTACATACGATATTTAAACAAAGTCTAACTAGGACGGGAAGATTATCAAGTGTTAATCCTAATTTACAAAATATTCCAATTCGTGATGAAGAAGGCCGTAAAATAAGAAAAGCCTTTACGGCAAAAGAAGGCTATTATATTTTAAGTGCTGATTATAGTCAAATTGAATTACGGATTCTTGCTCATATATCAAAATCAACCGATTTAATTAAT
>CAYPXM010000007.1:0-13600 GCA_964415015.1 uncultured Muribaculaceae bacterium
TTAACTTGTAATTTATCATAATCTTTTTTTAAATCTTCTATTTTCAAAATATTCACCTTCTTATATAAAAGTTTTCCATAAGTCGTTATTACCCCTATTTTCTTTAAAATTTTATCATTTTTTATCTAAAAAATGTAAAAAGGAATAAGGTTAAAAGTCTTTATTTATAAGCCTTTCTAGGAAGTTTTTCATAAGTCGTTATTTCCCAGTTAATGTTTGTTTTACTATTTATTTCTTCGTAGTTATCTTTATTTTTTCTTTCTTTCCTTTTTTGATACATATCTTTTGCCATAGTTATACCTCCTCTATTTTTCATATATTAAACTCATAATATTTACTATTGTTATCTTCATTTATTAACTTACCACCATTGTTCTCCATTATTTTATATGAAAAAACATTTAATTTTGAACAATTTAGTTAAATACTCGAAAATAGGATATTAAAAAAATACCACATCAATCTTATTAAAAATTATATCATACTTATATAAAAATTTTTTAAATAATGAGAATCTATTTATTAATTAATTTAAATAAAATAAATTTGGTTGCATTATTTTTGTTATCTTCTATATTTTTTTCTAATAAATGTAGCTTTCGTGTTTCGCCTGCCTCGTTTGAAATAATTACTGCAGTATTTTCACTAAAATCCCCATTTATTAATTTATCTGCGCATATGGCAGTATCCTCTTGTTTTAACAATTCTATTTTGTTATTAAAATTTGATTTAATATAGTTATTTGTTTGTTTTAATGCTTGTTCATGAGATGCTATTTGTTCGATATCTTTTTTTGTAATATGCTTATTTTTTACATATAAACAATGATGAATTGGAATTTCAATTTCATTTATAATTTCTATTTTAAGTGTTTTTAGCGCTTCTATTGTTTCATCAACTATTCCAGTTGTATTATTGCTTATTGCACATAATCCAAAATCAATTCTTTTTTCTAGCAATGCTTTTACAACATTACTTGAAGTAATTAATGGTATTGCTTGATCCTGGTCTTCTAACTTTATTAATAATTTAAGTGCATTATAAGAATTACTTCCTATAATTCCTTGATAACCTATTTTAATCATAATATTATGCCCCTTTAAAAATTAAATATTATTATTATATTTTCATCATTTTAGTAATTATAATGGTTCATTATTTAATTTCATTTCACGTTTTATATTAATTTTCCTATACTAGTTTTTTACTTCTTAATTTCGATGTTTTCACTAGTAAATCCAAAAGCGCTGCTTTTAAAGGTTTTATTAAAATATTCCATATCAGATAGATAACCATTTTTTTCAGCTTCACTAATACAATATTCTTTATATTTATTTGGATCATATTCTTCAATATTAAAATACTCCTCTTTTTTATAAAGATGAAAGAAAAAATCAGTCAAATCTAAATCAATTAGTGTATTTATTTCAGATTTTAATGCTTCACTAGCAACTCGAACAACACAATCTGTAGCATGATATCCACCAACTACTAACTTTTTTACATCACCAAGTTGTTTTAATAATTTTTCTTCACTAGGATACTTAGATATAAAATCTTTTTTAACATTACCATTACTATCAATCATGCTTGCTTCTTCAAAAGTAATATCAGTATAAATAATTTTATCTTCTTCGTATTTCTCTAAACCATATAACTTTTTATCCGGATATAATGCAAAGACTATTTTATACCCATTATCTCTATATCTCTTCTTAATACACTCATTCATAATTGGTAATGGTCTTTTAATATCCATATCATCATATAATCTATCATTATCTAATAAATACATTTTTGTATACTCTTCAATCGGATATAAAAATAAGAATATTTTCATACAATACTTCCTTTCAAATATTTATTTTCTGTATATTGAATAAATCAGTAAATCATTTACATTTCCATCTTTATCTTTATATTGATCTTCACTGGTTAATTCATAAGTCATTCCAACTTTACAAGCTACTCTAATACTTGCAATATTATTACTGGGGATTATTGCTTTAACTGCATTACATTCACAATCTACTAAAAAATAATTAATAATTGTTTTTAAAGCTTCCGTCATTATTCCTTGATTAAAATATTTGCTGCAAATAGAATATCCAATTTCCATACAATCATATCTAAATGACACACACCCACTAACAGCCCCAATTACCTGATGATTATCTTTTAATTCTATGACCCATTCATAACCACCTTGTTCATATTTTTTTAACCAATTATTAATCAATTCTAATGTTTGAGCTTCTGTTTCATGGGTTTTAAAGGTTAAATATTTGGTTGTCTTTTTGTCGCTTCCCCAATTATAAAATAAATCATCGACATCATTAATATTTACTTTTCGCAATAATAATCGTCTTGTTTCTAATTCTTTAGTTCCTAAATTATTCATATTTTCTTCCATTCAATTAATTATTTTTTTCTTCTTTAATAACATTACTTAAAAGAACTTAGTTTCATAATTTTTTCGTTTAAATAAGCAATGCCATTATTAATATAGTCATCATCATCTAAATCAATATCTATTATATTAAGTGCCTCTTTTATTAATATACTATTACCACTAGATAAAAATTGTTTATACTTATTAATGATCCCATTTTCCTTATTTATTATCCTTCTTGCTATATTAAGAGCAATAGCAGTTCCAATTGGATATTGATATAAATAGTATGTTTCTTGAGCCAGATAATGTGGTATTTTAGTCCATCCATATTTTACATTATCATCATAAGTAACAGCATCACCATTATATTTTTTATTAATTTCTAAATATATATTATTTAAATCATCCGTCGTCAAATCGTAATTATTAGCTATTTTATTAATAATACAATCTTCAAACTCGGTTAACATTGTTTGACCAAAAATAGAATTTCCTAAACTACTAATAATATTACTTAGTACACTTTTAACTGTATTTATATCTTCTACATTATTTAATATATACTCATTAAATAGTAATTCATTTACTTTAGATGCTATTTCAGTTAGAAAAAGACTAAATTCAAAATTGACAAAAGAATTATTATTTTTGGAATAGTATGTATGAATAGCATGACCTATTTCATGACTCATAGTTCTAATAGAATTAATACTACCATCATAATTTACTAGAACATATGGAACACCTGCATACGATATGGAGGTAAAAGACATTGTTCTTTTATTATCGCTAGGATAAACATCAATCCATCCTTCGGTAAACATTTTATTAATTACTTCTAAATAATCATTGCCCAAAACAGCCAAACTATTTTTAATCATTTCTATTCCATCAGTTAATAAATAAGTTGTACTACCATTATTTGGACCAGTTAGATATAAATCATAAACATGAAATTCATTTAATTTAGACATTTCTTTTTTATATTTATTATAGTTATGCATTACCGACAAATTTGCATTTACAGCCTTTACCAAATTGGAAACAGTAGTTTCTTTTAATTCCGTTTCAAATAATTTTTTTTGTAATAAACTATCATACTTTTCTAATTGGGATATTTTAATATCATTACTTAACTTTTCAATATATAATGATTTTATTTCATCTTTGGCATTTTTATAAGCATCCGTATATGCTTGAAAAACAAGCTTTCTTATTTCTTGATTATCATTCTTAATATATTTACTATAACTAATATCATCAATTACTTCATAATTACCTTCAATAGATACTTCATTAAAAATAATTTTATCCCTAAATAGACGATGATATTTATCTTTTATTAATTTATTATTTGCTTCTAATTTTAAACATTCTTCAGCCTTCTTACCCGAAGTAAGATGATTATTTCTTCTAATTATTAAACTTAAATATCGTTTATATTTATTACCATCTAAAGTATTCATATACGCTTTAACTTTATCATATTGTTCTATTACTAATTTTTCAAAATTTTTATTAACTTTTTGTTCTTCATAATATATTTTTAGAACATCTTCAGACATATTAATATATTTACTTTGACTTTTATCAATATCGACATGTCTCCTCGCATAACAATATAATTTTTCGATTAATTCTTCAATTTCAAATTTTAAAGAAAGAAAAGCACAAAAAGAATTAGAATCATTTATTAATTCAATTTTACTTCTTAATTTTTCCATTATCACTTTTAATTGTTTATAATCATTATCCCAATCATTAAGTGATTTATATAAATGTGTTAAATCCCAATTAGTTTTCATAATTACTCCATTTCCATAAGTTACTAATAATACTGTTTAAAATGATTTCCCATTTCTTTTCCAATACCTGAAATATCACCTGTAACTAAAGTTGCTTTTTTATAATTCATATAAATTAATTATATCATATTGTATAACAATTAAAAAAGAAGATATTAATCTTCATTTTTAGTTATTACTTTTTAAAAAGTCATCTAATTTTTTGTAATTATTAATTTCCTCACTAGTAACAATAACATCATTACATTCAATATAAATTAAATCATCATCAGTTTTAACAATATATTTATCTAAATCCTTCAAAATAGAAAAATCATTGATTATTATATTACTATAATATTCTACTTTAGTTTTGATAGTTTTAATACAAGTAATATTAATAATTACATTGGATAATTTACTATCATAATAACTAACATTCATTCCTTCACATGAAATTTCTATTTCTATTTGATTATCATTTACTTTTAATTCAATTACCTCACTATCATGTAATTTAAGTTCGTATATTAATTTATTTATTAATTCAATATTACTCATATATATCTCCTTTCAAAACTAGTATAACCCTAAAGTTAACTAGAGAGTCAATAGGTAATTATATTATTAATATAATATTCGTTATAAATCTTTATATTTATTTACAATCATCAACATTACATCTTTCTTTTTTTAAACCCTCAATTACTTTTACATTATCTAAACTTAGTAATAATGATGTAGGAAGTAATATTTTTGATTTTTTTAACCCTCCACCAACAATAACATAATCATTTTCTATTATCTTTGAATCAACTAATATTTCCCAATCACTTGGAAGTCCTATCGGTGTAATACTACCATATTCCATATTAGTAGTATTCAATACATATTCAAGTGGTGCTACCGAAACTACTCTGGAATTAGTATATTTTCTTACCACACTTCCCATATTATATTGATAACCTATTGGTACTAATAAAGCACAATATTTAATTGTTTCATTTCTTTTACATTCTACTATTAAACAGTTATATCCATATTTTTTATCTATATCATAATAACTACATAACATTTCTCCATCAGCATAATTTGGATCTATTTCAGTTACTAGAAATTTATTTTTTTGTGACTCATCATTAAAATTTAATACATAATTATAAATACATTTTGGTACTAAATCTATATTATCGATTATTGGTTTAAAATTTAACTTTCCTATATTCATAATCTATTTCCTATCTTATAAGCTCAGTAATATCTTTGCCATTATCTAAAATATTTTGCCAAAACAAGTAATTATTACTTCCTTCTTTAGGGGGTAGATATTCCATAACTCTAAAACTTGATATTACATTATTATCTAATGGTAATCCGTTTTTTTTATTGTGTAATACATGTTTTTCCATTTGATCAATTAAACAATCTTTAAAGCTATTATATTTATGAATTCCACGATATAATTCATCTGCATGTTCGAACCAACAATAACCATTACTATCTTTATCTCTATAAATTAAATAAGTGTGACAACTGTATGTAATATCAGTTTCATAATCAAAAAAACAAATAATGTTTTAAAATCATAATTATTTTTAGTAAACCAATATCTTTCTATTTCTACTTGATCCCAACAATGACCGACACAAGATAATAATACATCTAAACCATTTCTAAAATACCATTCTTCATTACAAGCTCTTTGAAAATCCTTGTCATTTGGTACATATACTTTATTGTTACATCCGACAATTCCATAGTAAATATGTTTATTCATATATTGAAGTAATTCTTGGGGCGAAGTAATTTTGTTAAACTCATTTTCCATAATTCATATCCTTTTTAAAAATATTTATTTACTCCATCTTTTTAGCGTAGGAAAAATAGTTTCACAATGGTTACGCATTTCTTCTTCAGTCATATTAGCTTGAGCGGCAAATTTAACATTCATTTCAATATATTCTTCCATCGTAATTCCATCATCAATAAACTTTCCATCTTTATAACAATATACACAGTAATCGAAATTACTACTACCATCCTCATTTGTTCCATACAAATTTTTTTCGGTTATTGGCATACTACAACTTTGACATATTTTATCCATAATAATTCTCCTTTTCAAAATTAATTATTAATAATTAATTTTTTTTCTAATTCATCATATTCATTTAATAGATAATGATAAATGCTATTTTGAGCTAGTAAATCAGACCGTTTAAGATTAAATAAATATAATAATTCTTGTTGATTAAAATTTTTAATAAACTGAGCAAATTCATCTTCATTTAAGCGGTTTATATCAATATCATGATAATAAATTAATTTCAAAACTACTTCTTTCAATGAATCATCAATTTGATATTGATGACAAAAATTGGTAAAGATATCACAAGATACTTTATAGTGTTCTTTAAAATGACCAACATTATTTTCATCTAATGTAAAAGTATAAGGTTTACCTAGATCATGAAATAAAGCCGATAAACGTAAGATAATATCTTTATCAACACCATCAATTACATGTAATATGTGTTCATAAACATCATATATATGCCACTTATTTTTTTGTTCAAAATTAACACATTTTTCTAGCTCTGGAATAAGTTTGAAAAAGAAAGATTCATTCTCTTTTATCAATCTACTAGGTTGATCACTTAATAAAACAGTAAATAACTTAGAAATATCCTCATTCATAATTAACCTCCTACTTAAATATTCGAAATAATATTACATCAATTAAATATATTATACTAAAAAATAGCGTAAAAGATATATATAAATGGTTATTTATTTTTTTCATAAGTTTACTTATTAATGGCATAATGACATAAATAAGTAATAAACCTGATAAGGCAAAAAACAACACTGAACGAAGACATATAAAACCATTAATATTACCATAATTTAATATTTCAGTATGATAATTCCATAGTCTTTCATTATAAATTGTTAATAATAAATACCCACTAAGATATTCTAATATGCCACAAACTAGCCCACTTAATAAAAATACTAATGCTGGTTTCTTTTTAAACTTATAACAAAGGAATACAATTAATATAGCACCAAATGAATAAATCGGTATCCATGGTCCAAAAGTAGTACCTCGTTTTACAAAATAACCTAAATCAAAGCGATAAAAAATTGTTTCATAAATAAACCCAAAAATACCACTTACAATAAAGATTGATAATAAATATATAATTTTATGTTTCCAACTATTTTTCTCCACTATTTCAAATCCTTTTCATGAAAATAAGTTTTCTTAGTTTCTTTAAAATTAATAAAAATTCCCAATGACATAATAAGTAATAACACATAAATCATTATATGAATATCAATAGTTAAAAATAAAATAAGTACTGATAATCCTAATCTAAAGGCATTTTGAGTAAACTCATAGACTAAATTATAATTATAATATTCATATTTTTTACTTAATTGATAAAACTCTTTACCAATTGATATTTCATACATTTTAGTAGCGATACCTTCTAAAAATGAAATAAATGCAATTATGCTAGTAGTGGTATTAACTTTAAAGATAAAAATAGTAACTACTAAAAGGATACTTAATTTTAAATAGTTTTTATCATTATTTATTTTTTTACCATAAAAATAAGCAAACAAGATATTACTAGCGTTAGTTAGTAAATTTAATATTCCCACAGTTTGATAAGTATTTTTAACATACATAAAAACATATAAGGTAAATAATAATTTAATAATATTCATTGATTCATAACTACCAAATAAGAATAAATCCCGTTTAGGTATGCTTTTTAACGTCTTGAAAAAATCTAATTTTATCTTATTTTTTTCATGTTTAAAATCTAATAAAAATAAAAATACTACACTGATACAAAATATAATAATAGCTATAATAGTTAATATATTTACACTTACATAATCTAGAACTAAAGAACCAATATAGCCAGCTACTATTACGCCGATTTGATTAACAATCATAATAATTGAATATGTTTTTGCAATATTATCTTTCGAAACTATTTTTAAGTTATAATAACGTCTTGAAATCCAATAACCTCTTCGATAAATTGCAAATAAGGATGCTACTAATAATAAATAATAGATTGAATAAGTCATTTTCATTAAGCTAATTTGTAACAATACAAAAGCGATAATACCAATAAATGCTAGTACTTTATTATTATATTTTTTAGCTAATAAAAAACTTGGATATGTTAGTAACAAAGATACAACACAATTTATTAAATAATAGATAATAACCATTTTAAAAGAATAGCCAAATTTAAATAATAACAACGGAATAAATATTTCTATTAAATTACGAGCAAAGGTTGATGTAAAAACGTAAGCATTAAATATTTTTTGATTTTTATTCATAACTACTATTTTATTTAACCTTTCCAGCATGTTTAACAGGTAACAAGATAAAATCAGTAGTACCAATTATATCTGATTCATTAATTGGGCCAAAATAACGTGAATCTTTTGATACTGCTCGGTTATCCCCCATTACAAAATATTCATCATCTTCTAAAGTAATTTCTTCAAAAGAAAAACTATTACCTATTGCATATAAATCACTATAAGGTTCTCCATTGATATAAATAACGGCTTCTTCACATTTAATATGTTCCCCTGGTAAACCAACTACTCGTTTAATTAATTTATCCTTATTATGTTTAAAAACAACAATATCATCACGATTATATTTAGTATATTTTTTAACAATCAACCAATCACCATTATAAAGAGTTGGTTCCATTGAAGGACCACTTACAAAAGCCGGAGTAATAATAAAAGTTCTAATAATTACTACGATGATAAAAATAATAACATAAGGTATTAATTCTTGATACCAAGTTTTCTTCTTTTCTTCTTTTTTTATAGTTTCTTTCTTCATAATAAATCATTACTCTTTTCTAAAATAATTATAACATAATGCCAAAAAAAAATTAAGTAATAGATACTTAATTTCTTTCTTTCGTTTTGAATTCTTTTTTTAGTCCCTTTAAGAAGTTTAGTTTTGCACGACGTACTGTACCCTTTTTAACTACTACTATTTTATCAATAGTTGGAGCATTTACTGGGAATATACGAGTTACACCAATACTACCACTTTTCTTACGAACACTAAATGTTTCATTAACGCTACCACCTTTACGGCCAGTTACAATTCCTTCAAAAGCTTGAATACGTTCTTTCTTACCTTCTTTTACCCATACATCAACACGAACAGTGTCTCCTACACGGAATTCAGGAATGTCTTTTCTCTCATGTTTAGCATTAATTTTATCAACTAAATTAGCCAAAGCGATCATCCTTTCAAATATTCTTCCTAATCATAGATAAAATCCAGCGGATTATAGCTCAAAATACCGAGCAAAAACATTATAACAAGAATATTTATTAATATCAAGTTTTTTCGATTAAAAGAAAATGATTAACGACATCTTCTTTCTTCATATACTTCTTCATCATAGTAGCATATTCGTTGTAAGCCTTGTTCTATTTCACTTAATTTAGTTAAAAAATATAATTGTTTTTCCCGGCTTAAAAACTTTTCATATTTATTTCGTAAAATACTTTTTAAACGATCTATCTCGCGTAATGCTAAAGCCGTGTTTTCTCCACTATTATCTCCATTTTCAGAAATATCAAAAAATAATAATAATATTTTACGATAATTTTTTATAAATTTACGTTCTAAAACTGATTCAATCATTTCTGGATTAATAATGGTTACATCATTAATAATGATTTCACTATCTTCACGCATTTTAGGTTTAAAAGAATAACCTTTTAAATCATAATTAATACATATAATACTATCATTATGACTATCTTTTTTGATTAAATATTTCGCCATTTAATTCACCTACTTCAATAAATCAGGTCGTCGTTCTTTGGTTTTCTTAATTCTTTCATTTTCCCGGTATTCATTAATTTTTTGATGATTACCACTTAATAAAACTTCAGGGACATCCATCCCTCTATAACTAGCGGGTTTAGTATAAGTGGGATAATCAAGTAAACTATTGGTAAATGATTCATCCCTTAAACTGTCCTTACTAATTACCCCATCAATTAATCTAATTATGCTATCACTAATAATCATGGCTGGTAATTCTCCACCAGTTAGTACAAAATCTCCAATACTAATTTCCATATCACAAATACTTCTTATTCGCTCATCAAAGCCCTCATAATGACCACATATAATTATTATATGTTTTTTATCTTTTAAATTATCAGCGATTTTTTGTTGATATGTTAATCCATCAGGTGTCATTAGGATAATAAAGGAATCTTCTGTTTTAATATCATCGATACAATCAAATATTGGTTCTGGCCTTAATACCATTCCAGCACCACCACCATAAGGGGTATCGTCAACTTGATTATTATTTAATTTTGAATACTTTCGAAAATCAATAATATTAATTTCAACTGTTTGTTTATTTATCGCTCGATTAATAATTGATGTTTGTAAAAAATTAGTAAACATTTCTGGAAAAAGCGTTAAAATATCTATTTTCATTTAAGTAATTCACCAACGTTCTTAACAATAACTATTTTTTTCTTCATATCAACCTTATCAATAAAATTATCATGATATGGAATATAAAAAGTTTTATCATTATTTATTACTGCTAATAAACAATTAGTACTATTATACATAAAATCATTAATATTTCCTACTATTTTTTGATCATATGATACATCAAAACCAATTAAATCGTTAATAAGATACTGGTTTTCTGGTAAAACTAATTCATCACGATCAAAATAAACACTATTATTTTTATATTTTAATACTTCATTAATATTATTAATACCTTTAAAACTAACCATTTCATAATCTTTATGACGACGATAACTTTCTATTTCTAATGTATCATTTAAAATATATAAAGTATGTCCTATTTTAAATATTTCTTCCTTATTTAAAATATCACTTTTAATTCTTATTTCACCATTAATACCATGTGTATTACAGCATTTTCCTAAATACATTTTTTTCATAAATTAAGCTCCAAAATAACGATTATTTATTTCATATAAAATAATACTCGCAGCCACTCCGGCGTTTAAGCTTTCACAATTATTATTCATTGGAATATAAATATAATCACTACACTTAAGTAGTAAATCACTATCAACGCCATTACCTTCATTACCAATAATAAAAGCAAAATTAGTCCGGATTCTAACTTCACTTAACTTAGTACCATATTTTACATTAGTTCCTAAGACTTGATATTCCTTACTTAATAATTCCTCAATAAACTCATTTAAATCACGTTTGATGATATTAATATGAAAAAACATTCCTTCAGTAGCTCTTATAACCTTTTCATTATACATATCAACACAGTTATTACCTAAAACAATAGTATCAATATTAAAAGCTACAGCACTACGAATAATCGTTCCTAAATTACCCGGATCTTGCAAGGCATCAACTAGTAATAAACGACTGCCATATGTCAATTCTTCTCTTTTTTTCACAACCGCAATGATATCTGGAGCACTAACTTGATTACTAATCTTTTCTAATACATTACTACTAACATAATGAGTAGGAATATTTATTGGAAATAATTTATCTTCATCAATAATTACTTCTACTACATTATCAGTTTTTAACGCTTCCATTACTAGATGGTTACCTTCAACTAAAAAAGTATTAGTTTCATCGCGATACTTTTTTTGTTTTAACTTACACCAGTTTTTAACTTTTTCATTAGTAAGAGAATTAATTACTTCCATTTAATTTCCTCCTTATTTTCTTCTTGTAATTGCTTATTTAATTTTTTTATTTTTTTATAATCATTTATCTTAGTTGCTAGAATTAAAGCAGTTATTATATTCAATAACAATAAAGCAGGAATTAAACACAATTTATTATTAATCATTAATTCAAAGTAATTCATATCATCTTTTACAATTGGTTTTAATTCAATATACTCTGGTATGATAGCTCCATCATAAACTTTATTATCAATAAAATACTCATTTTGATCAAGTGGATCAATTTGATAAAAATATAAATCATCAGTATTACCTGCTAAAATGGCTGAGACTGCATCAAAACTAATCATTTTTCTTTGCTTTTGGCTATTAGTATTATCTGGATCTGTTTTATTATCTGTTATTTTTCCATAATAGCGATTCATAAAATCAATCGTCATTACCATTTCATTTTCTAATCCAGTAACATCAAAGTAATAGTATTTTCCATCAATTTTTACTATATTCCATGCATGATTTTTATTAGTAATGATATCTGTTCTTAAATCTAGACGATTAGCTAACGCCGTAACCAAGGCTGCATAATTACCACAAATAATTTCGTCTTTATTATATACTGCTGATAAATAACCACCCTCATAATAAGATGTTATTTCATTAAATTCCGCCTCGGTTAAATCTTCTCCCATTTCTCGTACTTCATCACTATATTCATAATTATCCATAACATATACTAAAATGGCATCAATTTTATCAATACTACTTGAATTTTCATCGACATCTAAAGAAAGTATAGCTTCATCTAACTTATTATTTATATCATCCACAATATCTTCATTAGTCTCATTAACATAACTAACCAATACCCCATTATCTTCTAATGTTTTTTTAGCTTCATTACTAAAACCAATTGCAATGTCATAAGCCTTATTCGTATTAAAGCACAATTTTTCTAAATAGGTTAATTCTTCAAAATCAACAGTTTTTACTTCATTTTCACCTAAAACCAATGTATCTAATTGCGTAAAATCATTAAAATAAGTTGGTTCTACAAAAAAACCATTAACTAATAAATACCTTAATGTATCAATATCTTTTAAAAAAGCAAATTTTTCATCATATAGGGTTAATTTTTTACCATCATCTAACCAACTAGTTAAACATAAATTACGTAACTTTGGTAAAAACTTAATATTTGATAAAGATTCATTATCATTATATATCTTTAAATTTAATCTAGTGATATTAGGACATTTACTTAACCAAGATAAATCATCATTATTAACTTCTAAATTAATTAAAGTATTATCACTACCTAATAAGACCAAGTCACTCTCAGTAAGAATGTTATCTTCATCATATTCTAATATTTGATTAATCTGTTTAGCATAATATGATGGTACTAAATCAGTAATCTCCGTATCAACTGAAACATTATCATCAATTATTTTTGCCTCGACATTATTATTATATAGAAAAGGTAATGTTACAATCGAAGTAACAATTACATATTTCTTTAACGTTTTTACTATATTTTTATTATTAGCATATATTTTCATAACACCAAATCCTTACTCTTAGTATATCATAAATTTTTTAGATATCATTTAATTCTCGACGCGCCATTTTATAATTTGGATAATACTGTTGATGCCGATTTAAAAAGACAGAAAGC